>DQKS01000084.1 GCA_015660645.1 Gammaproteobacteria bacterium | reverse complement strand
CGCTACTATTAAAATATTAATTCTTTTAAACATAATTTCCCTTAATTATTGATATAACTGTCACTAGCCTATAAGGCTATTAATGTATGGTCAAGTTGAAAACTAGGTTTAGTTCCAGTAAGACACAAACTCCTTTGTGTCTAAATGAGGAATTTTTTTTACCCTTCCATCAGGGGTTCCAACATAAAGATAGCCTATGACTCTATTTAATTCAGGCAATCCCATGTATTTAGTTATTTCACTGTTAAAAGCCATACTTCCTGTTCTCCACACTCCCGCATAACCTAAGTCATGCAATGCTAAGAGCATGTTTTGAGCAGCTTGCTCCGGTTGAGATTATTTGTTCAATCTCAGGGACTTTAGGGTGTTCTGTGATATCTGCTATTAAAACCAATACCATAGGCGCTCTATAAGGTGATTTCTTGGCCTTTTCTATCAGAGCTTCTGATAAATATCTTTATTCTGATCTTTAGCAGTCTTAAGAAAAGCATTGCCAAGCTTCTTTCTTCCTTCTCCTGTTACTTCTATAAACCTCCAAGGCCTTAGCCGTGCATGATCAGAAGCTCGTAAAGCAGCCTGAAAAACCAGCTCCATTTCTTTTTGGGTTGGTGCTGGTTCAGAAAGACTAGCTACCGAGTTTCTGGTATGAAGTGCTTTTAGAGTTTCCAAATTCTATATAATTGAAGCTTCTAATTCAATATCTGAGAGCTGCCAGATAAGTTTAAATTTTTTACTAACTTCTTCTGCTTCTTCAGTTTTACCTTGTGCCTCAAGCGCTAAAGATAAACCAAATAAAGACCATCCATTTCTTGGATAATCTTGTAAATCTCTCCTATAAACATTCTCAGCAGCAGAAATCTTACCTTCTTTCATAAGGGAACTTCCCAAAGATTGTCTGGCAGGGTAATACCAAAAAGGCGGTTCAGTGTAAGGCAAACTATCTTGTAAATTAACAGCTGCCTCAAAATGTCTAGAAGCTATTGAGTAATTATTATTTGAGAATGCTATTTGCCCCGTGAGAAGTTCACTAGCTATTTCAAGAAGCAAGCCTGAAGGCTGCCCTCCTTTAATAATAACCTTTACTTCTTTACTTTCTTTTAAAGGAAGAATCTGCGATTGTTCTTCTCTGGCTTTTTGTAATTCCCCTCCTGCTGCGTAAGCCATACCTTTAGCATAATGATATATTCCTTGAGAATACTTAAACTCTGGTGCAGGTTTTGAAGAGTTTAAGATTTCTTCCCATTTTCCAAATCTCACATAGGACAAGAGTGGTATGGTGTGAAAATACTCTATTGTTGGAAATAATTTGATTTGATCTAGGTTTACGTATTTTGCTACTTTTAAAGCTGATTCAATTGAGAGTTCACTACGACCTTCCATGGTTGAAGCAGCCCATAAAAAATGAATGTTGTGAGGATAATAAGCTGCTGGATAAAAACCTTGTGCATTACATTGAGCAATATATTCCTCATCTACCTTAGCAGCATTTATGTTAGCCTCTGAAGCATCATGGTAACGTCCTACGCGCCAGAAAATATGAGCTGGCATATGAACCAGATGACCTGCTCCTGGTGTAAGACCCCCTAACCTTTCTGCTGCTAATTCTGCCCTTTCAGGTGAGCTTGAAGCCTCAACTGCATGGATATACAAGTGAATAGCCAAAGGATGATTGGGTTCTTTCTCCAATACTTCTTCTAACTTTGAAATAACTTTAATTGTATCCGGCTTGGGTGATCCATCGTCAGACCAATAATTCCAGGGCATAGTGTTCATCAGCGCCTCTGAATATAACGAAGCTGCGTCCATATCTTCTGGGTAGGTCCGAACAACCTTCTCCATAGCTTCAGCATAAGTTAAATCCAATATATTCCTATCTGAAGTTATATCTCCATCGTATCGTGAAGAAAGAGCAGTAATATAAGCCTGTTCTTTGGGAGTTGAATTTACCATTAAATCTTTAGCTTTAAGCACTACTTCAAAAGCTTTGATTCTTTCTTCGTCAGACATAACTGCTTTGCCATTACTTGTTACATTTATATTAGGACCCCGTGCCAATGCTTCTCCCCAGTAACACATTGCGCAACTAGGGTCTAAAGTTTGAGCAGCCTTAAAACTTCTTATTGATTCAGCGTGATTAAATGCAAAGGCTAAGACCAAGCCTTGATTGAAGTATTCTTGAACACCATCCTGGCTTGTAGTAATTAAATGAGAATGATCTCCCAGGCCAGACAACAAAGGTGCACCTGCCCTATCTATTAATTCTTGCTTTGTGTTGGTGTTTAAACACCCGCTGATTAATGCAATAAGAACACAAAAGAGTGAAATTTTTATTGAATTATTGAACATAAAGATCCTATTGTAATGTGCTCATATCCTAACAAATGACTCTTATAGATCAATAAAACTTTTACCTTAATAATTAACCATTGGATTTTTAATCTTTCCTAGAGAGGAAGAAATGTTATTTATAGTCTATAACGCACTCCTAGGGTAAAAGAACGAGGTTTCTGTGCTCTAGCTCCGTTCTTTGGTGCTCTTGCAACAACGTCTGTTTCATCAGTTATATTTTCAACAACCATATAAACATCTAATTTATCACTCACCATTTTAGTTAATGATGCATCGATAATATTGTAAGAATCTATTAAAGTTCCTTCTCCACAACTAGCAACCGAACAAGTGCTTCCGTAAGCGTAGTAAGTAGCACTTCCTCTTAATCCAGTTTTAATTTCAAAACCAGCTTGTAAAGCTAATTGACTGTCAGGCAGGTCAGGAATATCCATCCCTGATGTTACTGAACCCCAGAATTTACTGTCAAAAGTATTATCAAAAGATGCGTCTGTTGAAGTGTAAACCATGCTAATTGGATACTTAGTTCCTGATTCACTTACCCTTTCGGTTTGAGCAACAATCTCAAATCCAGAGATAGAAGCTTCTCCTGCATTGAAAGAGTCTCCAATCTCACAAGATCCTGTTGCTCCACCAGAAGCTGTGCATTCTCCAAACATATTTTGGTAGTCAGTATTAAAATACACTACTTCAAAATACGTGTTGTCTTTTACATATCTAACGCCCATTTCCATGTTATCAGCTTCTTCCGGATCAGCTCCTCCACCAGTTGGTGTGAAACCCTCATGAAAACCAACGAACAATTGGGTGGTGTCATTCACGTAATAAGTTGCACCAAATCCCATCAACGAATTATCAGAATCTGCAAGTTTTTTAGGATAACCATTTCCTGTAGCAATTGCAGATCGTGCAGCATCAACGTAACGGTCTTGTGAAATTTCCCATTCCTCTGAACGGAATCCCACATTAACTGTTAAAGCTCCAAAATCAAATTCTTCATTAATGTAGAAGGCAGCTGCTTCAGCAATAGTTAGTCTGTTATTTGAACTATAGCCAGGCTCAGAACCTACGGTTAGAGCTCCGAGCTTACTGCCCACCCAATCAGTTGTAGCAGAAACTTGGAATCTATCTTCAGTGTCTTCGGTCTCTCTATAACCTATTGTTAAACTCTGTTTTTCTGTGTTGTACTGCAATTTAAGATCAGTTCCTTTGGAAGTATAAGTACGGTTATTATTCTTCAACTTAATTTGAACAGCTTGGGTGTTAGTGCCATTCAAGATAGACGAAGCAGTCGTCTCACCGGCATTAGCCGCAGAAATAATATTATTGATACTATTTCCATGTCCATAAACATTATTGTGATCAATTTTATCTACTTTGAACCAATTTCTTGCAAAGTCATTTTCATACATTGTTGTGCTTATTTCTAGGTTACCAAAATCAACTACGTAATTAAAAGAAGTCGTATCATGGCTATTATCCATGTTGTCATATGCACTTAAGCCATAACGAGCATGAGCATCTTTCCTAAAATCAGCGTTAGCTAAACCAACATATGATTGATTAGATTTCTCACCAGAGTCTTGGTATTTAACATTTAATTCATGGTAAATGCCGTCATCACTTGGATTGGAGTTCAATCTTAATTTAATGACTAGGTCATCTTTATCAAAACCTGTATCAGCACTTGAACCATTAACAGAGTCAAATCCATCAGTTTCCCATGTGTGTGACTCGATAAGTATTGCAGAGTTTGTTCCTACGGCACTGTAATGCATGTGTGTCCGAGAAGTACCGTCTTCTCCAATCTCTTGATTGATTAAACCGCCTGATTCATCTGCTATAGGGGTGCTAAGTAAATTAATAGCACCACCAACAGTGTATGGTCCTTGAGTTATAGCAGAAGGCCCTTTTAATACTTCTACGCCGGCAATTCTACCAGCCGTTGGAAAGTAGTAAGCTGAAGAAGCAGCGTACGGAGCTGGAGCAATTAAGACTCCGTCTTCCATAAGTGTTACTTTGCCTGAACGATCAGCATAAGTTCCTCTTATACTTATGTTAGGTCTTAATCCATAACCTTCTTCAGGTCTAAAATTAACACCGGGTATATTAGATAAAATCTTATGTATATCCGTATACTCGTATACTTCTAGTTCCTCTTCAGTAATAACTGAAGCTGAACCTGCAATTTCTTTAGCAGCTTCTGAAGAGCCAATAATCTCTATGATTTCAATAATAACTCCTTCTGCAAAAGAGAAAAAAGTCATCAGTGAAGCTGTAATAACTAAAGCAAATTTTTTTATTTTCTTAATCCTTAATTCAATAATTAATAAAATAAGTAATGATTCTCATTATACGAATGAGAACGATTCGTATTATAAATGAGAATAATTCTTAATTACAAGGACTAATTATCAGAAAAATAAAATTTTCGCCATAGGCCTATTCCAAAGATCAAAGATATGATCCAAAGTATAAATTCTGGCCAATTAGGATTACTGTTGTATCCCATAAAGCCCTTCAAGAAAACACCCACCCTGCCCTTGTCGTGCATCAAGTGAGAATATTTTTCTTTACCGTGAAGGTTGTAGGAATAAAACATCTTATTTTGGTTTTCTTCAAGAATTTTCGAAGGTTTATGAACATTCCAAACTCTATTTATTTGATTTTTAGCCAGCAGAATTGTTCCGTCTTCCAAAGTTTTGTCATCAAGACCAACCCATTCTAAATGATTACCTTTTACTAGAAACTCTTCGGCTTCATGCGTTCCATAAGCTACCATTCCTGAAGCAAATACTGCTAATAATAGAGTGGTTACTTGAAAGAATTTATTTAGGTTTACTCTTCTTCCTTGAACTACTACTAAATAGCCAATAGCAATGGCAAGAATCATGCCCAAAAAGAAACCTAGATAAGAAAAAGTACCTAATACTGAAAAGCTTCCCATTAAGAAAATTGCAGTCTCAAAACCTTCTCTTAAAATTGCAAAAAAAACTAAAAAGAAAACTCCCCAGCCAGCTGTTTCTATGGCTACTTTTGTTTGATCTTGAAGAGCCTCTTTGTTACTGATATGTTTGGCAAGCCAAAAAATTACATACCACAACAAACCTGCCGTTATATACATAAGTGTGGCTTCAACTAACTTCTCAATAGATTCATTTCCTATAGACTCTTTAATACTATTTAGAAAGACTGCAACAACAACGCTTGCTATTACAGATGCGAAGACACCATACCAAAGTTGATTAACTTCCTTCTTTAATCCTTGTCTCGATATAACTGTATAGATGATGCCTATAATAAGAGCAGCTTCTAAAGTTTCTCTAAAAGTTATTATAAATTCATTCACGAACGTAAATGATAATGATTCTTATTTAAAAAGCAATTTCTAATTGTGGCCTTCGTGAGAATCTAAATCTTTAGCTATATCTTCATGATCTCCAACCATAATATGACTATCACTTTTAGTGACATACTTTTCTAACAAAGGGATAAAAAGTAAAGGCAACACTCCTCCCATGACAATTCCTAGAGTAGCTGATCGCATAGTCGGATCTAAAATAGAAGCAATAAGATCCGCTAAAATATGTGCAACGACAGCACCAATAATTCCAGCTACATGTCCGCTCGTAGCAGTCTTAAGGAGCCTGTTAATACTCCATCCGGAATAATATCCAATAATCAATAGGCCGACATGAACAATACCAAATACAAAACCTCTTAGAACTCCTGGTTCAAGACCTAATAACTCTAGGATGACTTCCATTGATTACTAATCTAGCTCTTTGTCTAAATCAAATGCGTCGTGAAGACAAACAATAGCATCCTTCATGCAATCCCTTTTTATCACTACCGATATTTTAATTTCGGACGTAGTGATCATAAGAATATTAATCTCTTGATCAGCCAAAGTTTGGAACATTTTACTTGCTATACCTGCATGAGCCCTCATACCTCTTCCTACTATACTTATCTTCGCTATATCTCTGTCAACTTCTACCAAACCCCCTCCAAAGGAATTAGACATATCCAAAAGAATTTTTTCAGCAGCTTCAGCATCCTCTTCATTGACAGTAAAAGTAAAGTCAGTTGTATTATCGGCACTTATGTTCTGAACAATCACATCAACATCAATTCCTGCTTCACTTACTGGACTTAAAATCTTTGCAGCTACTCCAGGAATGTCGGGCACTCCTCTTATCGTTAATTTTGCTTCTGTATCAATACTACTAATTCCAGATACTATTGGTCTTTCCATACTTTCTTCCTCCTCCTCTATAAGAGTTCCTTCTCCAGCTCTAAAACTTGAAAGGACTCTAATGGGCATTTGATATTTGCTTGCATATTCTACTGCACGAAGTTGTAAAACCTTAGCTCCCATACTGGAAAGCTCTAACATTTCTTCGAAAGTAATTTTTTTTAATAATCGTGCCTTGTTATACAAGCGTGGGTCGGTAGTAAAAACACCATCCACATCAGTATATATCTGGCATTCTTTTGCCTCTAATGCTACGGCAAGTGCTACTCCTGTAGTATCAGAGCCTCCCCTCCCAAGGGTAGTAATATCTCCTTCATCATTCATTCCTTGGAACCCAGTAATCACCGGGACAATTCCTTTGGATATCTCTTCTTTAATTTTATCTACTTTTACATCTAATATACGGGCTCTGCTATGCATTGAGTTTGTTCTGATACCCAATTGGTAAGCTGTATAAGATTTTCCTTTGATATTACGTTTTTGAAGAGCCATTGCTAATAAAGCTACTGATATCTGTTCCCCAGTAGAAACTAACGCATCATATTCCCTAAGATTGGGATTAGGATTTATGTCCTTAGAAAGATTAATAAGTTCATCAGTACTTTCACCCATAGCAGAAAGTACAACAGCAACTTGATTACCTTCCTCTACTGATTTGACTATTAGCTCTGCAACTACTTCAATGCGCTCAGCGTTAGCAACCGATGTTCCACCAAATTTCTTTACAATTAACTTATTCATAAGGCTTTGAATTTTAAAAAGCTGAGTATTCTAACTTACCGTTTAGCTAAAGAAAGAAGTAATTCTGGTACAGAAGATAAAGCTATATCAACATCTTCAAGATTCTCTACGCCTCCTTGAGCAAAGTCTGGTCGTCCTCCACCGCTTCCGCCTAGCTGAAGAACTAAATGCTTCATTATATCTCTTGCATCAATAGACTCAGCTTCATGGGCACGAGCTACGACAACAGGGATCTTGTCGCCCGAAGTAGAGATTAAAACAACTATAGAATTAGGAATCCGGTTCCTTAGTTGATCAGCAGCCTCTCTTAAGCCTGGCGTATCAAGATTATCTAGCTTTTGAGCTATAAGACTATAACCTTCAATCTTAATTACTCCGTCAGCAATATCTGAAATGGCTAATCCAACATTTTTGCTCTTTAATTTGCCTAATTCTTGGCTTAATAATTTATTTTCTTTCTTAAGCTGAAGAATTTTATTAACCAACTGATATTTGGAGGAATTTGATAAGCTTGGATTTGATAAACTTATTTCCTTTTTAGTCAATTCACCTACTTCTTGATTTAACGATTCATTTTCACTCCTTAACTGAATAATCTTATCAACCACTTGATCATTAGAAGTATTTAATGCTGTAGACGCTTTATCAATCTTTTCTTGAGATTCTCTAAGTAATTCTAGGTCTGCAAAACCTTCGGTAGCTTTTAACTCAACCACTTCCGAGATATCTAGTTCTTCAGAAATTCTTATAATTTTTTTCTGTAAATCTCCTAATAATTCTTTTGCTCCCAAGCCTGTAACTGCTTCAATTCTCCTTACTCCAGCTGAAATACCAGCCTCACTAGTAATCTTCATAAAGCCTATGTCTCCAGTCTTATTTACATGTGTACCGCCACAAAGTTCTACAGAAAAACCTTCTCCTATATTTAAAACCCTGACTTCCTCTCCATATTTTTCTCCAAAAAAAGCAATTGCTCCTTTCTTCTCTGCTTCATCTACTGTCATTAACTCTGTACTCGAAGTCGTATTTTTGTAAATCTCTTTATTAATTAAATTCTCAATCTTTAAGATTTCTTCTTTAGAAAGACTTTTATGATGTGTAAAATCAAAACGTAATTTATTTGAATCGACGAGAGACCCTTTTTGTTCAATATGATCTCCAAGAACTCTTCTTAATGCAGCCTGTAAGAGATGAGTAGCTGAATGGTTAAGCACAGTTCTATTTCGTAAGTCTTCATTTATCTCAGCCTTAACCTTACTATCTTTTCTAATTTCTCCTTCTTCAACTATCCCTAAGTGACCAAAATGATCTCCTACTTTCTGGGTATCAAGCACTGAAAAAATGAAATCTTTACCTGTGATTTTACCTTTGTCTCCTACTTGACCACCTGATTCAGCATAAAAGGGGGTTTGATCTAAAAAAACAATGCCATGTTTTTGTTTAGATAAAGAACTGCTTTGATTGCCTTTCGAAGAATCAATTAACTCTAATACGTTTGATTCACAGCTGTTAGCGGTATAGCCCAAGAAATCAGTTTTTCCCTCTATGGAAATTGATTCAGGTAAAACCGAGGCAAAATTGCTTGAGGCCCTTGCTCGCTGTCTTTGCTCTAGCATTAATTTCTCATAACCTTTTAAATCCACTTCTAAGTTTCTTTCTCTTGCAAAATCAGCTGTCATATCAACTGGAAAACCAAACGTGTCATAAAGTTTAAAAGCTAAACTACCAGGTATAGTATTGCCTTTTATTTCTTTTACTTCTGCTTCCAACAATGCCATGCCTTGGATTAAAGTAGCGGCAAATTGTTCTTCTTCTTGTAGAAGATTAGCTACTATTCTGTCACTTTCTTTTTTAATTAAAGGGTGTGCATCCCCCATCTCTGCTACTAGAACCGGAACCATCAAAGAGAGAAGTGGATCTCTTGCTCCTAGCTTGTTTGCATGCCTTAAAGCTCTGCGGATTATTCTTCTCAAAACATAACCACGACCTTCATTGCTTGGGACTATTCCGTCTGCAATTAAAAAAGAACTAGCACGAAGATGGTCTGCTATGACTCTCAGTGACGGGTTTGTTAAATCATTTCTATTAGTTAAACGTCCCGCTTCACTGATTAAAGACTTGAATAGATCTGTATTAAAATTATTCTGTTCATTCTGAAGAACAGCTGCAATTCTTTCTAGGCCCATTCCTGTATCAACACAAGGATTAGGTAAGGGGCTGAGCTTACCATCTTTGGATCTATCAAATTGAGTAAAAACCAGATTCCATACTTCAATAAACCTATCTCCCGGATCGGAGCCCATAGTTGGTGGCTCTCCTTCTATTTGCTCTCCATGATCATAATAAATTTCACTGCAAGGCCCACAAGGCCCTGTGTCGCCCATCGTCCAAAAGTTCTCATCATCATCTAATCTAGATATTCTGGCAGGATCAACTCCAATCTTTTCTGTCCAGATTATTTCTGATTCATCATCGTCTTTATGAACAGTTATCCAGAGTTTCTCTTTAGGTATGTGGTATTTATTTGTTAAAAGGTCCCATGCAAACTCTATGGCTTCTTCTTTAAAGTAATCTCCAAAACTAAAATTACCCAACATCTCAAAGAAACTATGATGTCGAGCCGTATAGCCTACATTATCTAAATCGTTATGCTTACCGCCTACTCTAAGACACCTTTGAGAGCTTACAGCTCTTGTGTAATCTCTCTTTTCCACTCCTAACAACATGTTCTTGAAAGGTACCATGCCAGCATTTGTAAACAATAAAGAGGGATCATTAACTGGAACCAAAGAAGAACTGTCCACTAATTCATGACCTTGGTCTTGGAAATATTCTAAGAATATTTGCCTAATTCTATTTGTACTAAGGATTTCTGGCATATTGTTTAAGCAAAAATCTCATTAAAAAAGTTTAACATTGAACTCCATGAACGCTTATCAGCATCTTCGTTGTATTGTGTTCCTAAGGCTGGATCGTTAGCATCAGGATTTGTAAAAGCGTGGTAAGTACCTCCATAACTATGTAGTTGCCAATCTATGCTTGCTGCAGTCATTTCTTTTTGAAAGTCATCTACCATTTCTAAAGGTACCATTGGGTCTCTTTCTCCGTGTAACACTAAAACTTTACCCTTTTCCCCATCGTTAGAAATCTCCGAGGGCCCCAGTAGTCCATGAAAACTTACAACACCATTCACGTCTGCTCCCGATCTTACTAAATCTAAAACGACCAAACCTCCAAAGCAATAGCCAATTGCAGCAACTTTAGCAGGATTAACACCTTCTAATTTTCTTCCTGCTTCAAGAGCAGCCTGAATTCTATCCTTAAGTTCATATCTATTGGACAATAATGGAGTCATTAAAGATTCATTTTCAGCAGCATCTGCTCCAACACGCCCTTCGCCATACATATCGACTGCCATAGCTGTATAACCAAGGTTGGCCAGGTCCTCTGCTCTATCGTGAACAAAACTATCCTTTCCAGCCCAAGTATGAGCTATTAGAACAAGAGGAGAGCTGTCGCTATCCGAATAGGCGACGTAACCAAGCATATTATTACCATTTACCTTGTATTGAATTTGTTCAGTTTTCATTTTTTAATTCCCTGCTTTCTTAAGCTCTTTTTTAAATCTTTTATAGTTCTCTACGTAATGAAGAGCAGACATAATCAAACCTTTCTGTTTATTTCCATCTAAAGTTGATTTTATTCTTCCTGGAGATCCCATAACAACTGAGCCATCGGGCACTTCCATGCCTTCTGTAATTAAAGAATTAGCTCCAATAAGGCAACCCTTTCCAATCTTTGCACCATTTAAAATAACTGCATTTATTCCTATTAGGCTTCCATCACCGATAGTACAACCGTGCAACATAACATGGTGACCAATCGTTACATCTTTTCCTATATTCAAAGGAAATCCATGATCTGTATGCAATACAGCACAATCTTGAACATTACTTCCCTCGCCAATAGTAATTAATTCCGTATCTCCTCTTAAAACTGCTCCAAACCAAACGCTAGCATCTTTACAAAGTTTAACCTTCCCTAAAACAGTTGCATTTTCAGCTACATAAAAATCCTGACCATCAGTTTCTACCGTATTCTCACCTAAGTTAAATATCATATACTTCTCCTATTACCTTCCTTTATCTTGCAGATCTATACCAGCATCTAAGGTTAAATTAAGAAAATTAACGGTAATCATAGCCGTCAAGCCCCATATTATAAAAGAATCATACTTGTAAGCGGGCATATAAAATGATTCTTCGCCCCTTTGTATGAAATCATTTCTATAACGTTTATCTTCTAAAAAGAATGATAAAGGCACTTTAAAACAAGCATCAATCTCATCAGAATCTGAGTTAAAATTTGCATCAACTGGGACAACACCAACATAAGGAGTTACGCTAACATTAAACCTTGATACTGTTGTATCAAGAGTTCCAAGAATTTTTACATCTTCACTCCTTAGGCCAGTCTCTTCGTAAGATTCTCTAAGAGCAGTTTCTTCCAAAGATTCATCCGAAAATTCATACATCCCGCCTGGAAAAGAAACTTCTCCTCCATGAGACGATACTTTGCTCGACCTAAGCGTATAAAGAAGTTCAGGGTCATCAGCGTTAAATAAAGCTAAAAGCACTGCTGCCTTTTTGAGTTCTTCAACCGGGGGAGCGCTATTATGCTGACTCAGTTTTTTTGCTATCTTAGTTAACATCAATAAATTAAATAGGTTTTTGCTGAATAGTTTATACTTCCCGCGCATTAAACCGAAATAATCCAACCTAAATGAAATATTGCAGCAATTGCGGTGAAACCGTAGAAAAGAGAATACCAGAGGATGATAATCGGTTGAGACACTATTGTACAAGCTGCGAGTCAATACATTACCTGAATCCTAAGATTATCGTTGGAACGGTGCCGATCAAAAACGGTAAAGTCTTACTTTGCAAAAGAGCTATACCACCGAGATACGGCCTTTGGACCATCCCTGCAGGATTTCTTGAAAATGGCGAAACGATTGAACAAGGCGCTTTCAGAGAAACTGAAGAAGAAACCGCTACACAAGTTGAAATGGATAAACTATATGCAATCTTTAATATTCCGCAAATCCATCAAGTTTACATGCTGCATCTTGCAAGGGTAACAAATGATGACTTCAAAGAAACTACCGAGAGCTTGGAAGTTAAACTATTCAGTGAAGAAGATGTTCCATGGGAAGAACTTGCATTCCCATTTGTTCCAGCGGTTCTAAAATCGTATTTTAAAGATGCAAGAAATAATGATTTTCCTTTAACAATTGAAACTATAGAGAGACCTAAAAGTCCTAAAAACTAATCTATAAATTCCCTAGCATTGAGAAAGAATTTCATCCAAGGTCCGTATGTTTCCCAATCATCAGGACACCAAGAATACTGATAGGATAGAAATGCTCTCTCCGGATGGGGCATCATTAAAGTAACCCGACCAGAGTCATTCGTAATTCCAGCTACACCCATAAACGATCCGTTAGGATTGTATGGATATGCTTCTGTAGCTATCCCTAGATCATCTGCGTAAGCCAAAGAAGTTAGATTTCTTTTTTCTAACAAAAGAGTGTCTTCAATCGAAGATGAAACTCTACCTTCTCCATGAGCAACAGGTATAGGCAATACCGAACCTGCCATATCTTTAAAGAATATTGAAGGCGATTCTTTAATAATAGCCTGCACTAATCTAGATTCAAATTTTTCTGAAGTATTTCTAATAAATTTAGGCCATCCATCAGAACCAGGTATTAAGCTTGATAATAAAGCCAAGGTTTGACAGCCATTACAAACACCTAAAGTAAAAGTACTTTCATTTATGAAGAACTCATTAAATTGCTTCTTTAAATTTTTATTATGCAAAACATTAGTAGCCCAACCTCCGCCAGCTCCAAGAACATCGCCATAAGAGAAGCCGCCACATGCAACCATTCCGCTAAATTGACTGAGATGATATTTTTCATTAATTAAATCTGTCATATGTACATCAACACAACTGAAACCAGCTCTATCGAAGGCCGCTGCCATTTCTACTTGACCATTTACTCCTTGCTCTCTTAGCACAGCAAGTAAAGGCTTGGTATTTTTTAACTTAACTAACTTTGGTATAGAAAAAGTTAACTCTGGTGTCAGTCCTTTCCTGTCAATATCTATATCTGATAAATAGTCTTCTTTTGCTGTATCGGGGTTATCTCTTAGAGATTGCATTTCAAAACTTACCCTGCTCCAATATTCTAGTAATTCTTTTAAACACCAAGACGTTTCTACTTTATCGTTTTTTATTAGATTAATTTTTTTTTGATCATTTAAAACACCAATAGAATAAATAAAATTTTCTAAACCGCTCCTTTTAAAACAATTCATTACTTCTAGTCGCTCTTTTGTTTCAATCTGAATTACTACTCCTAATTCTTCATTTAGTAGCGAATCTATAAAATCGTTTCTATCTGATACTATTTCATCCAAAAAAATATCTACTCCAACTCTTCCAGCAAAAGCCATCTCACTTACGGTTGTTAGTAAACCTCCATCTGATCTGTCATGATATGCAAGCACTTTTTTTTCTTCTAACAGCTGATGAATACAATCTACAAAGAGGGGCATCTCATTTATGCATTCCACGTCTGGCGTCTGACCAGCCAATATTTTGTTAACTTGAGAAACTATACTACCTCCAAGTCTTTTCGAGCCTTTAGCTAGATCAATAAATAAAAGTTCCGTTTCTCCTTGAGTCACTAACTGCGGTGTTACAGCTAAATTAATATCTTCAAGGGGCGCAAAAGCTGAAATAATTAAAGATAAAGGAGAAACAACTGATTCCACAACCCCTCCTTCTTCCCAATCTGTGGCCATGGACAATGAATCCTTGCCTACCGGAATGGCAATTCTCCATTCTGGACACAGTTCCATTCCAATAGTTTCAACGGCTTCATAAAGATCTTGGTCTCCGTCGAGTCTATCTGGAGCACCCATCCAATTAGCGGAAAGTTTTATATCAGATATTTGTTTTACTCCTGAAGATAAAATATTGGTCACAGATTCTGCAACTGAAAGTCTAGCTGTCGCTGCGGCATCCAAGACAGCATTGGGCGTTCTTTCACCTATCGACATGGCTTCTCCAGATTTACCAGTAAAACCTGAGGCTGTTATTGAATGGTCGGCCACAGGTACTTGCCAGGGTCCTACCAACTGATCTCTTGAAATTAAGCCTGTAACAGTTCTATCACCTATAGTTATAAGGAAGTTCTTGCTTGCTACCGTTGGGTGCCTAAGTACTTTTGGAAACAAGTCTTCGATCTTATAGTTAGATAGATCAATACTACCTAAATCTTTTAATCTTGAAACATAAGACCTTGCACTCTTTGGAGGTTTACCAAATAAAATATCTAGAGATAAACTAATTGGATAGTTTTTAAACTCTGAATCATATACTTCTAATAAAGACCCTTCCGTTATCTCCCCAATGACAGCAAAAGGACATCGCTCACGTAAACAGAATTCTTTAAACTTATCAATTGTGCTTTTGTCTATAGCAAGTACATAACGCTCTTGAGACTCGTTACACCATATTTCCATAGGAGACATACCCGGTTCTGCATTAGGTATAGCTCTTAAATTAATTAGCGCACCATGGCCACTATCCTTAACAAGCTCGGGCACAGCATTAGATAAACCACCAGCACCTACATCATGTATAAATAAAATAGGGTTGGATGGCCCTTCTTGCCAGCAACGGTCTAAAACTTCCTGACACCTTCGTTCCATTTCTGGATTTTCTCTTTGCACAGATGCAAAATCTAAATCTAAATCTCCAGAACCAGAAGATAAAGAAGAAGCTGACCCACCCCCTAATCCTATCAGCATAGCTGGACCTCCTAGAACAACGAGGCTAGATCCTATAGGAACCTCAGACTTATTAATGTGTTCTGGCTTAATATTGCCCAAACCACCAGCTAACATAATAGGTTTATGGTATCCATACCTATTAACCCCATTTCCAACATCTCCTTCCATTTCAAAGGAACGAAAGTACCCTAATATATTAGGCCTACCAAATTCATTATTAAAGGCTGCTGCACCTATCGGCGCTTCCAACATAATTTGTAATGGTTTAGCTATTCTTTCCGGTGTGTTTTCTTCTATTTCCCAAGGCTCTTTAAGATTAGGTATTCTTAAATTGGATACTGAAAATCCTGATAATCCAGCCTTAGGCTTAGCCCCAATACCTGTTGCACCTTCATCTCTTATCTCACCTCCAGAACCTGTCGCAGCTCCAGGAAAAGGAGAAATAGCTGTTGGGTGATTATGAGTCTCAACTTTGATTACAATATTAACTTCCTCTTTCTTGGACTGGTAAATATTATTAGAGCCAGCTGGATAAAATCTGTTAGAAATATATCCTGACAAAATGGCTGCATTATCTTCATAAGCCGACAATACTCCTTCTGAATTTAGTGCATGGGTATTTCGAATCATGTCAAAAAGACTTAAGGGTTGATTTAACTCATTAACTTTCCAGTTTGCGTTAAATATCTTGTGTCGACAGTGTTCAGAATTAGCTTGTGCAAACATCATGAGCTCAGCGTCCGTTGGATTTGCATTAGTGGCCGAATAATTTTTAAAAAGATATTTTATTTCATCTTCGCTCAAAGCTAGACCTAACGAAGTATTAGCTTGTTCTATGGCTGAAATACCTTCTTCAAACATCGGTATATTAATAACCTCTTTAGGAGGTAAGATTGAAAAAATATTCTTAGATTCCTTTATGTCTAGCATAACTCCCTGGGTCATTCTGTCCGTTAACTGGCCGCTTAATTCTCTGATCTCCTCAAGATCTAATATC
This sequence comes from Gammaproteobacteria bacterium, assembly GCA_015660645.1. Lineage (GTDB taxonomy): Bacteria > Pseudomonadota > Gammaproteobacteria > Magnimaribacterales > Magnimaribacteraceae > CAJJAM01. Next base: position 11,341 of record DQKS01000084.1, on the reverse strand, counting down.
CGCTTTGAACTAAAAGAGTAATAAAAACCTCTTTCAACCCTATCCAAGAAATTCATCCCACAATTCCTCAGAATCTCGGTTGCTTTTGATGACCAAGGTGAAATTGTTCCTAACCTAGGAATAACTGTAAATGAATTTTCAAAAGTATCTTTAAACGTTGAGTTGGCAGATAAAATACTTTTTAATTTATCTAAATTTTCTTGAGATAATACCCTATTAAGTGATACGAAATAGATTTCACAACACTCAATATTATCTATAATTTCTTTAGATTTTAGATGCTTTTTTAAAGAATTTATTCTAAATTCAGATAACCGAGTTTTACCCTTGATAGCTATAACTGTCGAAGAGATTTCTTTGATTGAGTTCATTTGGGTAAGATTAATATTATAGTTCAAGGCTCTTAAGACAAGAAACATTTTATACCAAACCTCCAAGCTTTAACGGCTCAAAATATACATATTTGATGAAAATTTAAACAAAATCATCTAAAATAAGAGCCAAATTTTGGGGCCTACTTTTGATTATCAAAAAGTTAAAGTATTTTCTTTTTTTCAGTCTTGTTTGCTTAACCATATTAGGAGTTGAATCTCCTTTGTTTGCTTCTTATGAAATCCAGAATTTTGATAACCTTGATAAAGATCTTTCTGATCTTTGGGTAGATGACCCAGCCGGACAAACCATATTTCTTAATAGAGTCTCAAAACGCTTACCAAATTATAAAAAATCATTTAAGCGGGCTTCTGAAGACTTAGATGTACACTGGACTTTGATAGCAGCTATAAGTTACCAAGAATCTCATTGGGATCCTAAGGCTATCTCTCAAACTGGTGTTAGAGGCATGATGATGCTTACTCAAAAAACTGCTAAAGAAATGGGTATCCGGAAAAGAACTGACCCCAACCAAAGCATCCTTGGTGGAGCTAATTATTTTCAAAAAACCTTAGAAAGATTTCCCGTAAGCATTCCTAAAACTGACAGGATATGGATGGCCCTAGCTGCTTACAATCTTGGCTTTATGAACTTAAATAAAGCCAGACAACTAACTATCGAAAATGGAAGAAATTCTGAAAGTTGGTCTGATGTTAAAGAATTCCTTCCTATCCATTTGGACAGAAGGTATGAAAATGAATTGTTTGAAGGCCAAAATAAGGGAGAAGAAGCTTTAGAATATGTTGAAAGAATTAGGCTCTATTATGAAACTCTGTCTTTGATTGAGAAAAATAAAGCTTTAGGTCTTTCTAAGTCATAATTAACTTCTCTTTTAATTCAGCTACCCTGTCTCTATAGGCAGCTGCTTCTTCAAACTCTAGATTCTTAGCATATTTATACATCATATCTTCTACAAAAATTATTTCTTTCTTTAAATCAATGGGGTTATTTAATTCTTTAATTGGTTTGAATTTTGTATCTTTTATCTTGTCTAATTTACGCCTAGTCTTAGACTTGCCTTTCACAGATCTAGCTCCTTCCATCACGTCAGCAACCTTCTTAGTTATACCTTTAGGCTTAATGGAATGTGCTATGTTGTACTCTTCTTGTATTTTTCTTCTTCTATTCGTTTCCTTAATGGCCCTATCCATAGAGCCTGTTACTTTATCCGCATATAGAATTGCCCTACCTTCAATATGCCTTGCTGCCCTTCCTATGGTTTGTATCAACGAACTCTCCGACCTTAGAAAACCTTCTTTATCAGCATCAAGTATTGCCACTAAAGCAACCTCAGGTATATCTAAACCTTCTCTTAATAAATTTATACCAACCAATACATCAAACATACCAAGCCTTAGGTCTCTGATAATCTCTACCCTTTCAATAGTTTCGATATCTGAGTGCATATACCTCACTCTTACACCGTTCTCATCAAGATAGTCAGTTAAATCCTCTGCCATTCTTTTTGTAAGGACTGTTACTAAAACACGATCACCCTCTTTAGCAACACGTTTAACTTCAGCAAGGAGATCATCCACCTGATATGTCGCAGGTCTTATTTCTACAGGAGGGTCTGTTAGGCCTGTTGGTCTTACCAATAACTCTACCGTATCTCCAGAATTTTCTAACTCATACTTTCCTGGAGTTGCGGAAAGAAATACTCTCTGTCCCGAGAGCATTTCCCACTCATCAAACCTAAGAGGACGATTATCTAATGCTACGGGCAGTCTAAAACCATAATCAACAAGAGTTTGTTTGCGAGACCTATCTCCGCGATACATGCCTCCTAATTGAGGCAAGGATACGTGAGATTCATCTATAAAAACTAAGGCGTCTTCAGGTAAATATTCATATAGCGTAGGTGGCGCCTCACCCGGTTGTCGGTCGGATAAAAATCTAGAGTAATTTTCTATACCCTTACAAAATCCAAGTTCTTTTAGCATCTCTAGGTCATAAAGTGTTCTCTGTTCTAATCGTTGGGCTTCTACTAATTTATTTTCCTTTTTTAAATAAGATAGACGTTCAACCAACTCTTCTTTGATAAATTCTATTGCCTTTAATATTCTGTCTCGTTTAGTAACATAATGAGATTTAGGATAAACAGTTATTCTTGGAACTTCTCTAAGAATCTCTCCCGTGAGAGGGTCAAAAAATTTTAATGATTCTATCTCTTCCCCAAGAAGTTCAATCCTTATAGCTTCTTTCTCAGAGTCTGCAGGGAAAACATCGATTACATCTCCACGAACACGATAATTTGATCTTTTAAAATCGACCTCATTCCTTTCATATTGCAATTCAGCTAAACGTCTTAGAATAGTTCTTTGTTCAACTATATCTCCTCTATCAAGATGCAACACCATTTGCAAATAGGACTTCGGATCCCCCAGTCCATAAATAGCAGAAACCGATGCAACAATAATTACATCTCTTCTCTCCATGACTGCTTTTGTTGCCGAAAGTCTCATTTGTTCTATGTGTTCATTAATGGAGGCGTCTTTCTCAATAAAAATATCAGTGCTAGGTACATAGGCTTCTGGCTGATAATAGTCGTAATAAGAAACAAAATATTCGACTGCATTCTCTGGAAAAAATTCTTTAAACTCACCATATAACTGTGCTGCAAGTGTCTTATTGTGGGCCATAACAATAGCAGGCCTCTGGAGTTCTTGAATTACGTTGGCCACAGTGAAAGTCTTTCCTGATCCTGTAACACCTAGTAGTGTTTGATTAAGTAATCCGCTGTTTATGCCTTTAACTATCTTACTTATGGCTTCAGGTTGATCACCGGCTGGACTATAGTCTGAGACTAGTTTAAATTCTTTAGTCATAAATTTTTTTTAAAAAAGGATTATAAGCTTAGTTAGGACACGTTATAATTACTATATTCCTCGATAGCTCAGTTGGTAGAGCAAATGACTGTTAATCATTGGGTCGCTGGTTCGAGCCCAGCTCGAGGAGCCATACTATAAAGGCTTATAAACTTTAAGTTTATAGGCCTTTTTTTATTCCTTTATTAGGATATAAACAATAATATACATCATATTCATTTTTAAATTTAAATATGGCAGCTCAACTATTTAATCCAAATTCTGAAGAAACTTTTACTTTAAGTAGATCTCGAATAGAAAGCTTTCTGGAATGTTCTAGATGTTTTTACTTAATAAACAGAGTAGGCATAGCCAGGCCACCCTCTTTTCCTTTTAACTTGAACAACGCAGTAGATGAACTTTTAAAGAATGAATTTGACCTATATCGAGAAATACAAGAACCTCATCCAATTATGATTGATAACCGAATTAATGCACTACCCTATCAACACCCTGATATTGAGGAGTGGCGAGAAGCTCTAAGACACGGAGTTAAAAGATTTCATGAACCCACAAACTTATTACTTCGAGGAGGCCTAGATGACGTATGGATTGATAATGATACCAATCAATTGATAGTGGTCGACTACAAAGCTACTTCAAAGAAAGGTGAAGTAAGTCTAGATGCTGATTGGCAGATAAGCTATAAAAGACAAGTAGAATTCTACCAATGGTTACTAAGGGGGAATTCGTTTGACGTATCGGATACGGCTTACTTCGTTTATTGCAATGGAATTGCAAATAAAGATGAATTTAGTAATGTTTTAGAATTTAAGACTAAGCTTATTCCTTATAAAGGTAACGATAAATGGATTGAACCTACTTTATTAGACCTGAAAGCAACACTGATGGCGGATCAACCTCCAGAAGCTTCACAAAACTGTAGTTATTGCAGCTACGTTAGAAAAACACTAACAATCTAATTATTTCCTTCTCCAAGAAGTTCCTTCTACAGAATCCTCTAGAACAATATTCATATTAACTAATTCATCCCTGATCTGATCTGATCTTTTAAAATCTTTATTAGTGCGTGCCAATTCTCTTTCTTTGATCAAAGCATCTATCTTATCTTCCGAAAGCGGAACTCCTGCTTTTAAATATAACTCTGGGTCTTGCTGAAGAATACCCAGCGGTTCAGCCAAAGAAATAAGTGAGCTTGCTAACTTATTCGCTTGATCAGTTTTATTTGATTCTTTATATAAATTAATAGACTTAGCCATATCAAAAAAAACTGCTAATGCGCCGGGTACATTAAAATCATCTTCCATTATTTCTCTGTACTGAACAGAAAACTCATTCTCTTCTGTATCGAAGGTAAGTTCACAACCTTTCAAAGCTGTATACAAGCGATCGAGTGAAGCTTGAGCTTCTACAAGACCATCAATTGAATAATTCATAGGACTTCTGTAATGACTCGAAATAAGAAAGAAACGTACAACTTCACTTGGATAATTCTTTAAAGCATCTTTTATAGTTATGAAGTTATCTAGAGATTTTGACATCTTATCTTGGTCAATTCTTAATGATCCTGTGTGCATCCAATAAGAAGCAAAATCCTTACCGGTAGAACATTTTGATTGGGCTATTTCATTTTCATGATGTGGAAATTTTAAATCCATACCACCGCCATGAATGTCAAAAGAATCTCCCAAAGCTTCCATACTCATTGCAGAACATTCTATATGCCACCCAGGCCTTCCCCTGCCCCAAGGAGAGTCCCATGCAAGGCCTTCTTGTGCTTTCTTCCACAAAACAAAATCGGCGGGATTACGCTTATCTTCATCCACTTCAATCCTAGCTCCAGCTAACATTTCATCAGTATTTCTTCTTGAGAGCATGCCGTAGTCAGGGAAAGAATCTATAGAAAAGTAAACATCAGATTTTCCAACATAGGCGTTATTCTTTTCTATTAATCTTTCAATAAGATTGATAATAGAAGCTATATTTTCAGTTGCTTTAGGTTCTTGATCAGGAGCAATCATGCCCAGAGCACTGAAATCATCGTGCATTGAATCAATATATTTTGAAGTCAATACTGAAGCTTCTATACCAAGTTCTTTTGAACGGACAATTATTTTATCTTCTACGTCAGTTATATTTCTAATGTAATCTACGGCGTACCCAGAAAACCTTAGATATCTAACTATCATATCAAAACAAAGAAATGTTCTCGCATGACCAATATGTGAATGATCATAGACAGTCATACCGCAAACATACATCTTTACTCTGTTTGGTTCAATAGTCTCTAAAAATTCCTTTTCTCCCTTTAGAGTGTTATAAATTCTCATATCTTAGACGCTTCCTCTAGCCTGTTTACCACTCTTTCTAGTCCTAAAAGTTCTGTTACTTGATCTAATTCTGGCCCTGATAAATGTCCTGTAATTGCAGCTCTGATAGGCATAAATAATTCTTTTCCTTTATTGCCGGATTTACTGCCTATCTCCTTCATAGTTTGAGGCCAATCGCCCCAATTTTCTTTTACCAAAATTTTTGCAATATTAAAAAAATCTGATCCTGTTTCTTTAATGATAAAAGAAACTTTTTCACTGGATGCCAATGGGTGAATAAAGAGACTATCTAGAAACTCTATTGCATCCTTAGGAAATAAAATATTTTCTCTAATCAATTCAACAAATTGTCCAAGATCAACATCTTCAGGCATATCATTTTCTAAATAAGGTTTTAGCCAATCCAAAAGATTGCTTGTTGATTCCGATTCAACAACTTTCTTTTGCCAAAACCCCAATTGATCAATATCAAATTTACTTGGTGAATTTGAAATATTATCTATATTAAAAACGGCAGACAACTCCTCCAAGCTTCTAAGTTCATTGTCCCCAATTGTATGACCAACTCTAGATAAATAATTAGCTACAGCTTTTGGGAAATATCCAGCCTCTCTTAACTCTTGTACTGACAAACTGCCGTTCCTTTTTGATAATGGAGATCCATCATCACCTGTAAACAAGGCAACATGTATAAATTCAGGAATGGTAAGATCCAAGGCTTGGAGAAGAGCTATTTGCCTTGGTGTATTGCTCAAATGGTCATCGCCTCTTAAAACTACATTAATACCCATCAAAGAGTCATCTATAGCGTTAGCAAACATGAAAGTTGGACTGCTATCTTGCTTCTTAACAATAAAATCATCTAAATCAGATCCCAAAAATCTTTGTTCACCTTTTACTAGGTCAGTAAAATTTATAACTTTATCTTTTGGTATCCTAAATCTGTAAACTGGTTTAGATCCTTTTGCAATCTCCTTATCCACTTCTTCCTTAGATGCATTTGCCCAAGCTCCATTATATCTTGGCGGTTGTCCGGCAGCCATCTGATTACGCCTGATAACCTTTAATTCTTCCTCGCTCATAAAACAGGGATAAATTAAATCTTCTGTTAATAATTTTTCATAAAATGATTCATAAATGTTATTACGTTCAGATTGAAAATAAGGAACCTGTGAACCTCCCACTCTAGGACCTTCTTGCCAGTTCAATTCCATCCACTCTAAATCATCACAAACTGCTTCTGCATATCTTTTTTCTGATCTCACCAGGTCTGTATCTTCAATGCGCAGCAAAAAAGTACCTTTTGACTGTAAAGCTAAAAGTACATTTAGTAATGCAGTTCTCAAGTTTCCTAAATGTAAGAATCCTGTTGGACTGGGACAAAACCTTGATTTGTATTTAGACATATTCTCTATTTAATTGGAAGCAAGCCTCTAAACTACGTATTATAGCCCCCTCACGTTAATGAATTTAAAAGAAAATGAAACATCTCTCATCAATATTTATTTTAGTTGCCATAATCTTGGGACTTTTCTGGATGACAGGCTGTTCACAAAACAAAGAAAAGGAGATAAAAGTGATAACTTTCAAGACAACTTTAGGACCCATCGTCATAGAACTTTTTGAAGAAGAAGCCCCTATAACTTCTAAAAACTTTTTAGAATACGCCGAGAGTGGTTTCTTTAACGGAACACTTTTTCATCGAGTAATGCCTGGATTTGTAATCCAAGGTGGTGGAATGGAATCAGGAATGCAAGGTAAAAAGGGTAACCCGCCAATACAGAATGAAGCAAATAATGAATTAAAAAACCTTAAATGGTCTCTTTCTATGGCAAGAACCAACGATCCTCATTCGGCTTCCTCTCAATTTTTTATAAATTTACAAAACAATGTTTCTCTTGATTACACTGAAGAAACTATTCAAGGATGGGGATATGCCGTATTTGGAGAGGTTGTCGATGGTTTTGAAACTGTAGAGGCTATTGCGGCTGTTGAGACTGGAGGCGTAAGTTCTCACCAAGATGTTCCTTTAGAAGAAATATCTATAATTAACACCGTGGTAACCACTGAATAAGCCTATGGCATTCTGCTTTATATCTGATCTCCATCTCCAAGAAGATAGGCCAGAGATCACTGAAGCTTTTATTTCCTTCATTGAGGGAACGGCAAGTAAAGCAGAAAGACTGTATGTTTTGGGTGACTTCTTTGAAGCTTGGATAGGAGATGATGATGAGAATGACCTCGCCTCGCTAGTTAAGAAAACACTTGTAAAACTAAGCAAATCTACTGATATATATGCAATGCATGGTAATAGAGATTTCTTGATTGGGAGTGATTTCGCGGAAGAAGCTAGCCTCGTTCTTATAGATGACCCCAAAAAAGAAGAAATGTTCAACCAGTCTGTACTGCTAATGCATGGAGATCTTCTATGTACGGATGATGTTGATTATCAATCCTTCAGAGAAACCACCAGAGATCCTTCGTGGAGAAAAGAATTTCTTAATAAGCCTATTAGTGAACGTAAAAAAATCGCAAAAGAACTTAGGACCATAAGCAAAGAAGCAACTGGTCGTAAAAAAGAAGATATTATGGATGTGGCTCAAAATGAAGTTTTCAGAATCATGGAAGAGTTTTCTGTAAATTTATTAATACATGGCCACACTCACAGGCCAAACATCCATCATATTAGTATTAATGGAGTCCCTTCAAAAAGAATTGTCTTAGGAGATTGGGATAATCACGGCTGGTTTATCTGGATGGACGCCAACTCATGTGAGCTTAAGAAATTTCCTATTTCTTAACCCTCAACTGAATAATTAAACCAATAATTAATAGAATAAGTCCCAATAATAATCTCGGATCACTTAAGTACAGAACAGTCTCAATGGGATAGGCAATTGTTTTATCTAAAGCTGCTATCTTAAATTCATGTTTACCAAACATTTTTGGATTAGATACTATTTCCATAAATGCTCTCCTGCTTTTATAACGCATTAAAGCCATAGTGTCCCAGTCCTCTGCATTTTCAATACCCACAATGTCTACAGCCTGCAATACTGAGTTGCCTGCAAAGACAGGATGGCAGGCTCTCTTGAATAATTCTGGATACATGTGTTCCATGTAACGATCCATAAGCTGAGATGCGCTCTCTCCTGACTGAGCTCCCTCAATATCCCCAGGGCTATCAGACATATCTATGTTATTTACCATAAGAAATTGCTTCCCTGTGTCTTCACGCATGAACTGTTGGATATTTTGCATCGACTTCTCAGATGCTCTCTTTTCTTCCCAAGACAAGTTATCGATATGTAATGAGCGGCTCTCTTGCAATTTTTCTGTATACATTGCAATTTCTTTCGCATCCAATTTTCCACCAAAATCGGTGTACCACAAAAAAAATGAACCGTAAATTACGGCCAGTAAAAACCAATTTCTAAAAATCTTCATAATAACCACCCAAAAAAAATACCAAGCTATTAACGACTCTAAGATTTTAGCTAATCCCTGGGGAGGAATGCAAATAATAGATAACAGCTTGGTATCAGGTGTAATACATTAATATAACACTAGTTCAGTGTCAACCAATCTATTTAAATAATATTTTTCTTTTAATACTTTACAAAAGTAGTAGATAAATATACTGTATAAATATACAGTATTAATCTAAATAACCCTTATGAATATTGACTATCTGGGCTACGCCACAGAGGACAACTTACCAAAAATAAGAATACCTTATTTCTTGCATACTGTTCGTGTGGGATGGCCGAGCCCTGCTGATGATTACATAGAAAGGCCAATTGATCTCAATGAATATCTTATAAAAAATATTGCTGCTACTTACTTCGTGCGTGTAAGCGGGGATTCAATGATTAATGCTCATATTGGCGATGGAGCTATATTAATAGTTGATAGGAGCATTGAAATGAAACACAGAAAAATAATTATTGCGTCAATAGATGGATCTTTCACATGTAAACGCCTACTAATAAGACCAAAAAAATGTTTAATCTCAGAAAATCCTAAATACTCACCAATAGTTATTGAGAAAGAATCTGAATTTACATATGCCGGTACGGTTATAGCTGCAATAAATACGTATTGAAAATGTCTTACGCTTTAGTGGACTGCAACAGTTTCTATGCATCTTGCGAGAGAATATTTAGGCCTGACATAAAAAATAAGCCCGTTGTTGTGCTATCAAATAATGATGGTTGTGTAGTTGCATTATCCAAAGAAGCTAAAGAGGTTGGAATTAAAATGTGTGAACCTTGGTTTAAAATAAAAAACTCCTTTACTAAAAAAGGAGGTGTGGCTTTTTCATCAAACTACGAACTATATGCAGATATATCATCAAGAGTCATGATGACTTTAGAGCATTTAGCACCCAAAATTGAAATATATAGTATTGATGAAGCATTTTTAGATTTATCAGGTGTTGATAATTGTGAAAACCTTGATCAGTTTGGTCGTCAATGCAAGGATACTATTCAGCAATGGGTTGGTATGCCTGTCTGTGTTGGCATAGCCCCGACAAAAACTTTAACAAAAATTGCTAACTACGGAGCTAAAAAATACCCTGGCACGGGTGGTGTTGTTGACCTCTCTGACAAGGATAGACAAAAACGACTTATGGCATTAGTGCCTGTAGGTGAAGTCTGGGGAGTGGGAAGGAAGATAAATCAAAAATTAATTTCTATGGGAATCACTACTGCCCTTCAACTCTCTGAAATGAATATTAAATTAATTAAAAAACGTTTTAGCAGTGTTCTTGGAAGAACTGTTATGGAATTAAAAGGCTATCCTTGTATAGGTCTTGATGAAAAAACTGCTACAAAAAAACAAATCATTGTAAGTAGAACTTTTAGCAAACGAGTTAGCGACCTCAATTCTATTCAAGAAGCTGTAAGTGATTATGCCGTTAGAGCTTCCGAGAAATTAAGAAGAGAAGATCAATATTGTAAAATGGTCTCTGTCTTCATGAGAACAAATTACTTTAGAAAACAAGATAAACAATACAGCGGCATGTTGAGTTGTAGGCTTAATACTCCAACAAATGATACTCGAGATATTCTGCATGCTACCAATCTTCTCTCACAAAGAATTTATAAAGAGAATTTAAATTTTATAAAAGCTGGTGTTTTATTAAGTGATTTCTATGATGAAGGGGTCCATCAATCAGACTTCTTTACGCCTTATGAAGAAAGGCAGGGAAGTAAAAATTTAATGACGATGATTGATGGCATTAATAGATCTGGTATCGGTAAAGTAACTTTTGCAGCACAGGGTATAGAGAAGTCGTGGTCTATGAAACGAGATTTCCAATCTCCACGCTATTCTACAAACTGGGGTGAACTACTGGTTGTAAGGTGATTCTACGTACCACTATGAAATCTAAACAGAGGATCTGGTCCCTTTATAAGGGAAGACTCAATTTGAGATAAGGGTTGCAAACGATCATGCCAATTTTCATCAAAGATTTCAGTATATATATTAAGATACAAATCACAGTGCCTAGATTCTGCCTCATATAATCTTGCGTAAAACTTGCCAAGAGAAACAGGAAGGAAATCTAGTAAGGCATTAAATCTTTCACAAGATCTAGCCTCAATTAGAGCGCAAATCAATAGACTATCCTTAAGTCGATTGGGTTCATCTGAAGAAGATGCCTTATATAATTCTTTTGCATAAGTTCCTGATCTTAGATTTCTGTACTGGTAGCCTTCTTTTTTTATAAGCTTAAGGACTTGT
>DQKS01000071.1 GCA_015660645.1 Gammaproteobacteria bacterium | reverse complement strand
ATGTAAAGTAGTACAGTTAATACATGCCTGAGATACAGTATTTTAATGTAGCCGATCCTAAGGACAAAATGTTATCTTCTTTAAGAAGAGATGGAGCAATAATAGTTAAAGATGTTGTAGATGAATACTTTATAGAGTCTCTTAGGAGAGAGACGGATCCTTACATGGAATTATCGAGACCAGGCCAAGACGAGTTCTCGGGCAAATATACAACAAGAACTGGAGGATTAGTCTCCAGGTCTTCTAAATGCAGAGAACTTATCCAACATAAATTAGTGCTTGGTATATGTGATGAACTTCTTTTAGAACACTGCGGAAGATACCAACTGCATTTAACTCAGATTATTAGAGTTAAACCTAAAGAAACTAAACAATTAATTCATAAAGATAAATGGGCCTGGGGAAATGACCTAAATCATCTCGAACCTCAACTAAATACTATTTGGGCTTTAAATGAATTTACCATTTTAAATGGAGCTACTAGGATAGCTCCAGGAAGTTCTAATTGGGATGATAAAAGAGAAATTACTGAAGAAGAAATAGTTCAAGCAGAAATGAAAACTGGCTCCGTACTTATTTATACAGGATCAGTTTTTCACGGAGCAGGATCTAATGAAACAAATACAGACAGGATAGGCTTGAACATCACTTATACCTTGGGATGGCTCAGGCAAGAAGAAAATCAATATTTATCTACTCCCCCCCATATTGCTAAGGAATTAGATCCTAAACTTCTAAAACTAATTGGCTACTCTATGGGAAATTATTCTTTAGGTTATTACACACCACCTGGAAAACCGGGAGAACTGCCAGAGGTAGTGCCTCCACAATATGCTGTTGGATTAAAAGAAAGCCCTAGCTTCGGCTATGTAAACTATGAAGAAAAAGAGAATGAGTAACCTCTAATAAAGAAACTCAAGATTGATATGATAAATTTTCTACTAAAACTGCCAAACTGGTTACTTATTTTATTTTCAGGGAAGAAACAAATAACGCTAGAACATAGAAAACTTCATCCTCCCTTTCAACTTATGTTGTCACAAAATAATATAGGGGATATTGATTTTTTAACCCTGACTGCTGAAGAGTTTAGAGAATCTTATTTAGAACAAAGTAAATTATTCCCCCAAAAACCTAACGGCAAAGTAGATACTGTAGATCACCAAATATCAGTGGATTCAGAAACCATCCTTATAAGACAGTACATTCCTTTAGATAATGCCGAAACAAAAAATGCTTTAGTTTATTTTCATGGCGGAGGATGGGTTATAGGTAGCGTAGAAACCCACAATGAACTTTGTGAGAATCTTTGTCTAAAATTAGGATTTAAGGTATTTTCAGTAGATTATAGACTATCCCCCGAATACAAGTACCCTACTCCATTGGATGATTGTCTAGCTGCTTATGATTGGGTTAAAGAAAACTCTGAAAAACTCAATATTCAAAAAAACAGTATATCTGTAGGGGGTGATAGTGCCGGAGGGAACCTTGCTGCAGCTGTTTGCTTGAAACAGAAAGAAGAAGATAAGCTTCTACCAAAGGCTCAGCTTTTGATCTACCCGGTAACAGATTTACGATTTCAAACTAAGTCTATCCAAGAAGATTGTGCAGAAGGTTTTATGCTTACTAAAGCTGCTATGGAATGGTTTGCGGACCACTACCTAGAATCTCAAGACAACGTTAAGGATCCTTTAGTGTCCCCTCTGCTAGCTAATTCTTTACAAGACCTGCCTCCGGCGGTTGTTGTGACTGCGGGATTTGATCCATTACGCGATGAGGGAAACCTTTTTGCTCAAAAACTAATAAATTCTAATGTTAGAGTTTTTCATAAAGAATATCCTGGTTATATTCATGGCTTTGCAACAATGCCTATTATCCCAGGTGTCGATGATGCACTGGAAGAGATTAGCAAAGAATTTCTAAAGATAGTATAAAAAAGGCTCCTTAAGGAGCCTTTTTACGATTCATGGAGAGTGCTAGTCTCTTGTTACTACAATTTCAGAAGTTTTACCTCCTCCGTATTTTCCTAGCTCTTCTCTCGCCACAGTTCTTCTGTGCACTTCATCAGGGCCATCTGCCAGCCTCAGCGTCCTCATGTGAGCGTACATGCTTGCAAGAGGAAAGTCTTGACTTACACCAGCACCGCCATGCATCTGGATAGCTGCATCTATAACTCTCTGAGCTACAATTGGAACGTGGACCTTGATTTGTGCTATTTCACTTCTAGCAACTTTATTTCCAACAGTATCCATCTTATGTGCTGCATTTAAAGTTAATAAACGAGAAGTTTCGATATCGATTCTGCAGTTTGCTATATGATCAAAGTTAGCTCCTAAAGCAGAAAGTTTCTTACCAAAAGCCACTCTCTCTTCTGAACGTTTGCACATAAGTTCTAATGCTCTTTCCATAACTCCTATAGTTCTCATGCAGTGGTGAATTCTCCCTGGTCCTAAACGTCCTTGGGAGATCTCAAATCCCCTACCTTCTCCAAGTAAAAGATTTTCTTTAGGAACTCTTACATCTGTAAAGCTAACTCTTCCATGACCGTGAGGGGCATCATCATACCCAAATACATGCATCATCTTTTCGATCTTGATACCAGGAGTATCCATAGGAACAATTATTTGCGACTGACGTTGGTGCTTAGGATTATCGGGGTTTGTCATGCACATAAAGATTAAAACTTTACATCTAGGGTCTCCAGCACCTGAAGTCCACCATTTTTCTCCATTTATAACGTATTCATCTCCATCTAGGACCGCAGAAGAGCAAATATTTGTTGCATCGGAAGAAGCAACAGCCGGTTCAGTCATAGCAAATGCAGAACGAATTTCTCCATCAAGGAGTGGTTTTAACCATCTTTCTTGCTGCTCTTCATTGGCGTATCTAGCTAAAACTTCCATATTGCCAGTATCAGGAGCTGAGCAGTTAAATATTTCTGATGCAATGCCTGACCTACCCATCAGTTCACATAAAGGTGCATAATCTAAATTAGTCATGTCATCGCCCATAGGATTCTCAGGAAGAAATAAATTCCAAAGTCCTTCACTTTTAGCTATCTTTTTTTTGTCTTCTATAATTTGAGGTATTTGCCAACGATTTCCTTGTTCCGTGAACTCTGCCATTTGCGCAGCATAAACCTCTTCTGAAGGATAAATATGATCATCAAGAAATTTAGCGATTCTTATTTGTAGATCTTTTGATCTATCTGAAAATTCTAGTTGCATTTATTACTCCCTATAATTGAAATATATATTAAAAGTATTGTATTATAAGTTTTGTTTATAATACTCAAGTCAATTAAATTTTAATAAAAGGAATAATAGTTCTATCTTAGACCTTAGTCTATAAAGAAATATATAACACCACCAAACTAATTTACAAGACAACATTTTACGATATCTATGAATCTTAATAATACTGATTTAAACCTTTTCATTGCTTTCGATGTAATTTATACAGAAAGAAATCTTACTAAGGCTGGAGAAGTCTTAGGCATAACACAACCTGCAGTTAGTAACGCACTTTCAAGGTTAAGAGATACTTTTGATGATGAATTATTCACAAGAACTTCTAAAGGAATGGTCCCAACAACTGTAGCACAAAATATAATAGAAGATGTTAGGGCTGCTTTAAGTCTCTTTAGGAACACAATATCTGAAGCTGAAACTTTTCATCCCAAGTCAGCGAGAACCACTTTTAAAATATCTGCTGGCGACCTTTCAGAATTTAGACTTCTACCTACTTTAATAAAATCTCTAACGGAATTTGCTCCAGAAATAGATATAGAAAGTTATTTAACTCCAAGAAAGAATACGCCTCGTGAATTGGCAGCTGGAAATATTGATTTTAGTATTGATCCCCCTATACATAGTGATCCCTCATTAAGGCATCAAAAGATTTTTGAAGACGACTATGTATTAATAGTACGTAAAGGGCATCCTATTACAAAAAAGAAGAAAATAACTATGGATGATTATCTTGCACTTTCTCATGTTCATATCTCCAACAGACGATTAGGACTAGGTCATATAGACATGGCTCTTTACAGACTTGGTGTTAATCGAAGAATTGCACTCAGAGCTCAACACTTTTTAGTGGCTCCTTTTGTCATTGAGCATTCTAATTTGGCCTTGACCTCAACCCAAAACTTTTTAAGCTCTAATAACCTAGCTGTTATTAAACTACCCTTTACCGTTGATCCAGTTGTATTGCATCTCTATTGGCATGAAACAAAAGATGCGGATCCAGGTAACCTATGGATGAGAGAATTAATCCTTAAAGAGTATGCAAAAATTCAAAAAGGCTAAATAATTTATAAATAATTAAATTCAGCAAACATCTCGCAGACCGACTCCACCTTCCTTAAATAAAACTTCATTAAGATTATCTTAATCCCCATTAACAGATAAAATAGCTAAAATAGTGAATTATACTTCACACTTTTTATATGAGAATTGGTGTTCCGAAAGAAATAAAAAATAATGAATACAGGGTTGGCCTAACTCCTGAATCTGTTAAAACATTAGTCTCAAATGAGCATGAGGTATTCATACAGCACAATGCTGGAAAAGAGATTGGGTTCTCTAATACTGACTATACTGATGCTGGAGGCAAGGTATTGGAGACGCCTCAGAAAATCTTTGAATCTTCAGAATTAATTATTAAGGTTAAAGAGCCTGCTTCCAGCGAACTGTCCTTCCTTTCTGAAAAACATACTCTTTTTACCTATTTACATTTAGCGGGGGATAAAAGGAAAGGATTAGATCTCACTGCTACGGGGGTAACTGGGATTGCATATGAGACGGTAACCTCTGCAGAAGGTTCTTTACCGCTACTTGCACCCATGAGCGCTATAGCTGGACAACTAAGTATACTGGTGGGTTCCTATCACTTACTTAAACACAATAAAGGTAAGGGAACTCTCATAGGTTCTTTCGGCGAGTTAGGACCCAGAATAGTCACTGTTATAGGAGCTGGAACTGCTGGAACTGAGGCCATAGATAAAGCAATAGCTAATAATGCACATGTCAGAGTTATTGACCTATCTGAAAAAAGGCTCGGTGAGTTAGAAGTTATCTATGGGGAAAAAAATATTGAATATATTGTACCGACACCAAATTCTGTTGCTGATGCGATATCTAATTCTGACTTAGTTATTGGGTCCGTATATGTCGTGGGAAGGGAGGCTCCGAAAGTAGTTAAAGAAGAAATGATTCTAGCTATGGAGCCCGGAACTGTTATGGTTGATATTTCAATAGATCAAGGTGGTTGCTTTGAGACTAGCCGCCCAACCTCTCATGATGATCCTACATTTCTTACTCATGGGATAGTTCAATATTGTGTAACCAACATGCCAGGTGCCGTTCCTCTAACTGCAACCCATGCACTAAATCAGGCTACACTCCCCTATATTCTTGATATTGCAAACAAAGGAACAGAAAGAGCCTTAGAAGAAGATAAACACCTATTTAATGGATTAAATGTGCAGTCTGGAAAAGTTGTACATGAAGCTGTAATAGAATCCTTAAAATAATTTTCTAAGAAAATTAATAAGGAAATAATTGGTGCGGATGAGAGGACTCGAACCTCCACACCTTTCGGCACCAGAACCTAAATCTGGCGTGTCTACCAATTCCACCACATCCGCAAAGATTCAGCATTATAAGCATCTAGTTCGTAGATGTCGCCTGTTCTGATTGATAAAGTTCAAGATTCAAAAGTAACTCATCTATTTGCCTCTGAAGGCTCATTAAAGTTTTATTTGTTTGTTTCCGATAAGCGTCCATAGCCTCAATAGCCTCATTTTGAGCTTCTAGTCTCTCTTCTAAAATAGAATCATCGCTTGAAGGAATAAGATCTACTAATTGTATTCTTAGGTTATCTTGCGAATTTTCTAACTTAGCAAATTCAAGATCACGGGCACGTTGTTTGGCACCCAAAGAATTAATTTGCTTAACCAAAATTGCTAGCTCTTCATCTAGTTCTTTTAAGATTTTTATATTAACAGCTATCTTCTTTCGATTCTTTTTATTACTGAGATCCCAAAGCTTTCTTATTTCTTTATTGATAAACTTTAAGTCTTGATCAGTTGATTTGATCAAATCTTGATTCTCTAACTGCTGTTTATCTAGAGATTCTTCAACAAGACTAATTCTTTCAACAAAGTTTTGCCCTACTTGTTGTTGATTGCCTGAGGTATTAAAAAACCAGAAAAACAACAGAATTAATCCGCCTAAATTAATAAATCCAAGGGTTGCTGTGAAGAGCATACTAGCTCCTCCTACTCTTTTTCCGCCCCGATTAGACATAGCTTCTGATCTAACAGGTTTAATATCAGAAGTCTCTTCTGTTGAATCTGGGGTATTATTTTCAGCCATAATTTTTTATTTTAGTCTTTCTTTCTGTTAGTTCGTAGATACAATAAGAATCATATAAAAAATTTTAACATTTATTCTAAGATATATAGATATCTAATAAAACGAGGACAAAAATGAATTTTGAATTTTCAGCCGACCAAATACAACTTAAAGATATTGCTCGTAAATTTCTTGAAAAAGAAGACTCTGTTAAAAGAGCGAGAGCAGTTCTTGAAGGCAAAGATTCGTATGATGAGGAATTATGGAAACTTATAGGTGAAATGGGTTTTACAGCTACTTCAATACCTGAAGAATATGATGGATTGGGTCTTGGTTATCTTGAGTTGTGTGTCATTGCAGAAGAACTAGGAAGAAGCTTAGCACCTACTCCATTTTCATCTAGTGTTTACCTAGCTACTGAATTTCTTTTAAAATTAGGCTCTAATGAAGTAAAACAGAACTATTTACCAAAACTTGCTAGCGGAAGTTCTATAGGCACCTTTGCACACACAGAAAAGAATACGGCGCCTACAGAATTGAATATTATTTGCGAAGTCAAAGATGGTTCTATCAGTGGCACTAAGATTGCTGTTCCTGATGGTGATATTGCTGATTTTGCTGTTGTATCAGCAAAGGAAGGTAGCGTTGTAGGCTTGTTTCTTGTTGATCTAAATTCTGATGGAGTTGAGAGGGTAAATCAACCCACCCTTGATCCTTCTAGATCTCATGCCTCTTTAACCTTTAATAATGCTACGGCTATAACACTTGGTTCCGCGAAAGAAGGTTGGGAAAACCTACAATACATACTTGACCGAGCAGCAGTTTTATTTTCTTTTGAACAATTGGGTGGAGCTGAAGCTTCAATGAATATGGCCAAAGAATATGCAATGGGGCGCTTTGCTTTTGGTAGATCAATTGCTTCTTTTCAGGCCATTAAGCATAAGTTGGCAGATATGTATATTGCTGTAGAGCTTGCTAGATCAAATTGTTATTACGGTGCTTGGGCACTTAGTACTGATGCTCCAGAACTAGCTACAGCAGCAGCTACTTCAAGGGTTAGCGCAAGTCAGGCCTTTAACGAATGTTCAAAAGAAAACATACAAACACATGGTGGCATGGGATTCACTTGGGAATTTGATTGCCACCTCTATTACAGAAGATGCCGTCAATTAGCTGCAAATATTGGCAGTCAAAGCATTTGGAAAGATAAATTAATTAGCTCTCTTGAAAGAGCCAATCAACTATAGGGGAAGATTATGGACTTTAATGATACAAGTGAAGAAGCAAAATTTAGAAAAGAAGCCTATGAATGGCTAAAAGCTAATGCATCTTTAAAAAAAGGACCAAAAGATGGGTGGAGAGCGGCCTCTGAAGAAGAAGGATTGGAGCAAGTTAAAATTTGGCAAAATAAACTTTATGAATCTGGATGGGCCTGTATGCACTGGCCAAAAGAGTACGGAGGAAGAGAATCTACTCCTATAGAAAGAGTAATTTGGGGACAAGAAATTTCTAAATTTAAAGTTCCAGGTGGCTTTCTTGAAATTGGACAAGGCATGGCAGGACCGGTAATGATGATGTATGCAACAGATGATCAAAAAGCAAGACACCTTCCTCCAATGGCCAAAGGAGAAGAGATTTGGTGTCAGCTTTTTAGCGAACCAGGTGCTGGATCAGACCTTGCTGGACTAAAGACAAAATCAGTACTCGAAGGAGACACTTGGACAATAAATGGTCAAAAGATATGGACTTCAGGAGCTCATTTTAGTGACTGGGGCATATTAGTGACAAGAAGCGATCCTACCGCTCATAAACACAAAGGATTAACTTATTTCTTTTTAGACATGAAATCGCCAGGTGTTGAGGTAAGACCGATCAAGCAAATTTCAGGAGGAGCTAATTTTAATGAAGTCTATTTCACTGATGTAAAAATACCTGACAGCCAAAGGTTAGGTGCAGTGGGTGATGGCTGGAAAGTATCTTTAACAACACTTATGAATGAAAGACTGGCTGTGGGAGATGCGTCTGGTCCAGACTTTGAAGAGGCCTTTAACCTTGCAAGAGGCCAAGACTTAAATGGCAGTCTAGCAATAGAGAATGGAGCAGTTAGAGAAAAACTAGCTGACTGGTACTGTCAAAAAAGTGGACTTAAATTTGCTAAATATAGGAATTTATCTGCCTTGTCTCGCGGAGAAACTCCCGGACCTCAGTCCTCTATAACAAAGATAGTTAGTGGCAATAAGCTCCAAGAGATAGCAAATTTTGGTATGGATCTAATGGATTCTGCAGGAATACTACGAATGGATGAAGCTGAGGCTGACCAATCTATGTACCAATACGGCTTTTATGGTGCTGCCGGTATAAGAATAGCAGGTGGAACTGATGAAATTCTTAAAAATATTATTTCCGAGCAAGTACTAGGAATGCCTCAAGATATGAGAGCTGACAAAGGAATACCATTTAACGAAATTCCTTCAGGCAATAAATAAAGCTCAAAAGTCTAATAATCCTTCGAACTCTTTCTTAAATCTTAAGTTCGCAGAATTATCCTGGGAGAAAGACTCTCCTTACTCTATTGAGCACAAGGATCTTTATTGGTCTAAACAGGGAGCGATAGAGGAATGTGAACACGTCTTTATTAAGGGAAATAATTTAGAAGAAAGATGGAGAAGTCTTTCTAACGATAAGAACTTTCTAATTTGTGAACTAGGTTTTGGCGCAGGAATTAATTTTTTAACCAGTTGGAAAAAATTTCTTGAAGCTAGTCCAAAAGAATCAAAATTATATTACTTATCTTTTGAAAAAAGCCCTTTCTCAAAAAAAGATTTATTGAAAGTTCTTTCTAAATACCCCTCACTCTCTATCCAATCAGAGGAATTAGTATCTAAATTACCACTTAATGCCAAAGGTTTACATAGAATTAATTTTGCCGATGGCAGAATAAATTTAAGCCTGGTCTATGGAGATTTAAAAGAAACCCTTAGTGAATTAAAAAACCCTTTTATAAAATACGATGCTTGGTATTTAGACGGATTTTCTCCAGGCAATAACCCCGAAATGTGGTCCAAAAAAATTGCTGCATGTATTGCAGAATCCTCACATTCCGAAACTACATTTGCAACTTATAGTGAAGCAGGTGTTGTAAGAAATAACTTAGAAAGAGTTAATTTTAAACTTTCTAAAATAAAAGGCTTTGGCGATAAAAGAAGAATGTTAACTGGGAAATATCAGGGCAAATATAAGAAAGTAACCTCGACAAGCAAAAGTATTGGAATTATAGGAGCAGGTATAGCAGGATGCTCTTTAGCAAAGATTCTTGCAAACAGAGGCCATAAGGTTTTCATCTTTGATAAAGAAGAGGCCCCTTCATGCTCTGCTTCAGGGAATCCCTTGCTAGTTACATATCCCAGACTATCATCTCACGATAGTCCTTACGCAAGATTTTCACTTACTGCATATCTTTTTTCTTCCAAGTTCTACGATGATATGAAAACTAAATTTTGGAAAAAATCGGGCGTCCTAATGTTGGGATTTGATGAGAACTCAAAAAAAAGAGAGAGTGACCTATGTAATGCTAGACAAGATACTGCTTTATTTGAAAAACTCTCCAAAAAATTAGCTAGTAAAAAAGCAGGTCTTCTGCTTAATCATGGAGGACTATTCTTTAAAGATGCTGGCTACATTAACCCTAAAGGTATATGTCAGGATATGGTGGACCACGAAGGAATACAGAAAAACTTTAATGAAGAGGTCCAAGATCTCTTACAAGAAAGAGAAGGCTTTCGTTTTAAAACAAGTAAAAATGAATACATACTAGATCAAGTTTGCTTATGCAATGCCTACATGGTTGAACAGTTTATTGAACTTGAAGGAATCTCTAAAAAAAGAGGCCAAGTCTCTTACATATCTTCAAGTAAAACTCTTGAAAACTTAAATTTTCCTATTTGTGCTGGTGGCTACTTATCTCCGAAATTTGGTGATCAACATCTCATTGGATCATCCTACAGTAAGTCTTATTCGAAAGAGCTAAGCGAAAAAGAACATAGTGAGAATCTAAAAAAAATGAAAATAATTTTAAAGGAAGGTCTAGAGCTGAATGGAGGTAGAGTTGGGTTTAGAACAATAACAAAAGATAGATTGCCCATAGCAGGTTTTATGAACGGTATTTATATCAATGCTGGGCATGGCTCAAGAGGATCTTCATCAGCTCCCCTCTGTTCAGAATATATTGCAGACTTAATAGATGGAACAACGTTGCCAATTGACTCTTCTGTTGCTGAGGCAATAAAACCGGATCGTTTCAAAGTTAAAAATTAATGATAGCTTTTTCTATTAAACTATTAATTGCACTTTGATCTTTTATATTTAAGGATCTATTAAACCTCGAAAAAGCATACCAAATTACTTCATCAGTTTTATTGTCATGAAAACGGATAGCAATCTCATCTTTATCTACTTTTATGAACCTTTGATCTCTTGAATCCCAATACCTGTCATTATAAAAACCTCTACTACTCATTCCAGTTGATCTTTCGACTTCTCTATTTGTGCCTATAAAAAATCTTACTGTCATATCTGCATCAGAATTTTCTTTTAAGCCTTTTGCTTCAAGGCTCGACTGTATAGCTCTTTCTACCCTCTGCATTAAAATGGGATTAAGACTAATCTGAGATGGTGAGTTAGTTAACTCAGGTTGTTCTATTTTGAAAGACTTGTAACTAGATAAATCATATTCATTGTCTTTATCAGTTTCTATTCTGGGCTGAGAAGCACAAGTAGTTAGTATAAAAATTATAAAAATAGAGAAAAATCTTTTTATCATTATCTCAGAGTATCAAAAATTAGAAAAATATAAACCATTTACCCAGTTTCTTTTTACAGCCTTCATATTGAATACTATATCGATCAGATTGTCTTTGCACTTTATCGGCTACAGAAAGAAGCCAAGGTTTGGTTCTGTAACTTCCTTTTTTATAACCAGCTCTACCTTCGTGGTATGCAAGATAAAGCGCTCTAGCATTATTCATAGGTATGCCCAACTGTTTATGAGTTTTATAGTTATACCAGCCTATAAAGTCCACTGCATCTTCAAAGTCATTTCTCTGCACGAACCAACCGTCTCTATCTTTGAGGTACATTTCCCAAGTTCCATCTACCGCTTGAGCATAGCCCTTTGCACTCGTTACTCTTTTCCAAGGAATAAAACCTAATAATTTAGTTCTCTCTGGTTTCGCATCAGCTATAAAACTTGATTCTTGTTTAATAATAGCCATCGAAACAGATACTGGTATCTTCCAACGCTCCTCTGTTTTTTTTGCTGCCTTATACCAAGATGACCTTTCTTTAAAAATCTTGCAAACATCGGTAGTTGTTGAAGGTGGTGTATTTGAGGCGCAGCCTATCAAAACAAAAAAACAAGTTAGTAAAGCTAGATTATTTTTCATGAAAAATTAATTCAATAAATCCAAAGCCTTCTCTTCATCAAGAATAATCACGCCCAAGTCTTTGGCTTTAGACAGTTTTGAACCAGGCTTTTCACCTGCAATTAAAATTGTACTTTTAGAAGAAACACTAGAAGAAACTTTAGC
The DNA here is from genome assembly GCA_015660645.1 of Gammaproteobacteria bacterium. Lineage (GTDB taxonomy): Bacteria > Pseudomonadota > Gammaproteobacteria > Magnimaribacterales > Magnimaribacteraceae > CAJJAM01. The sequence continues at coordinate 3,982 of DQKS01000071.1, read as the reverse complement.
TCCTAAACGAATCAGTTCTTCCTTCAATTGTCTCCTTGAAATATTAGAAAATGAACCTGTTATAACAATAATCTGATCTCCTAGCTTTAAATCAGCATTACCAACTGGATTCTCAAGAACAATTCCACAACTTTTAAACTTGTCCAGTAAATCTAAACCTTCCTTACTCCTAAAATAACCAGCAATATAATGAGAAGCAACAGGTCCAATATCATTAATCTCTAATAACTCATCTTCAGAAGCACTCATTATTTTGTCAAGACTTTTGAAATAAATTGAAAGGTTAAGAGCTGTTGCCTCACCAACTTCCCTAATTCCTAAAGAATATATGAATCTTTGAAGAGTTGTAGTTTTGCTTTCTTTTATAGAATTAATAAGATTAGTAGCTGACTTATCTGCAAACCCATCTAATTCAACTAATACTTCTTTTCTTAAACCATATAAGTCAGAAGGATCATCTATAGCTTTAAGATTAACTAATTGTTGAATAATCTTCTCACCTAGACCATCAATATTCATAGCATTCCGAGAGACGAAATGTTTTATCGACTCTATCCTCTGTGCTGTGCAATTTGTACCCGCCTTGCATTTCAATATGGCCTCTGATTCTTCCTTTGCTAAAGGTCCTGAGCAAGAAGGACACTTCGTAGGAACATTTATAGCTTTAGAATTTGGAGGTCTTTTATCAAGGTCTACTCTTATAATTTGTGGGATAACATCTCCTGCTCTTTTGATAGATACAGTATCTCCTTCCCGAACATCTAGACGAGCTATTTCATCAAAATTATGAATGCTAGCATGAGATATTGTTACTCCTCCCACAATCGTAGGTTCAAATTCAGCTACAGGAGTAATACTTCCTACCCTTCCTACTTGAAACGATATAGATTTAATAATCGTTATACCAACTTCTGCAGGAAACTTTCTTGCTATTGCCCAGCGCGGTGCTCGTGAGACTTTTCCTAAAGTATTCTGATAAGAAAGCTTATTAACCTTGTAGACAACACCGTCAATCTCATATGGAAGAGAACTTCTATCCTTTTCAATTTTATTAAAAAAAGCTATACCTTCCTCAATACTTTTAACCAAGCCTGATCTTGGATTAACAGGCAATCCCCAAAAAGAAAAAGCTTGAAGGACTTCAGATTGCAGTTGAGGAAATTTCTCTTTTCCGGCATTAACAGATCCAAAGCCATGTGCAAAAAACTTAAGAGGTCTCCCTGAAGCAACTTTCGGGTCTAACTGTCTTAAACTCCCTGCAGCAGCGTTCCTTGGATTGGCAAAAACTTTTAGGCCATTTTTTTTGGAATGCTTATTAATTTCTTCAAAGTCCTTGAGCTCTATAAAAACTTCACCTCTAACTTCAAGCAATTCAGGTATATCAAAACTTTTATTGTTATTAAGTTTTAAAGGTACAGATTGAATGGTTCTTATGTTGTGCGTTATGTCTTCTCCTACCTTGCCATCTCCTCTTGTTGAAGCGTAATCAAGTTCACCGGATCTGTATAAAAGATTAGCAGCCACTCCATCTAATTTAGGCTCACAAGAATACTCAATGCATTCGTCTGTATTCAACCTTTCAGTAATTCTCTTATCAAAATCCTGAAGATCATTACCATCAAATGCATTATCTAAAGAAAGCATTTGCTCTAAATGCGTAATCTTTTTAAACCCTTCTAAGGGTTTTGAGCCCACCCTCTGTGAAGGAGAGTTCTTGTCTATAAATTGGGGATTACTATTTTCAATGAACAACAGCTCCTGAAATAACAAGTCATATTCTGCATCACTTACAATAGGAGCGTCCAAAGCATGGTATTTATGAGAGTGATCATTAATCAACACATACAAAGCTTTAAGACGACTTTTAACGTCAGAATCTGAACTCATAGGAACCTATTTTAACTGACAATAGCCAGTTTTTGTCGTTGAAATTCTTGAGCTTCTTGTCGCATATGCTCTAGCATCTGTTTGGTAAGGATATTTCTATTCTCATCTAATAGACTTGAACCAAAAGACTTAGATATAATTTGAGCAATTTCGCACATATCATCAAACCCTTCTACCGGATTTAGAACCGAATTAGGATCAAATACAAAAGCTATATCACTTGAAGAAATACTGTTTAGGAATGTTCCAGGATTCTTTCCGTTTAAAATACTAAAGAGAGGACTATTGCCTTGATCAAGAAGAATAAAGTAACCTCTTTCATCAAACACAAAAGGATGATCATCCAAGATACTTGCAATTGACTCATAAGAAAAGATATCACTTTCCTCGGAAGACTGATTAATGATTAAAAGTTGATGTGAAGGATAGAAATTATGAGGTAAATCTATCTCTTCAATTTCATCAGAAGGTTCTGCAATGGCCTCTTTTGAGAGATCCCCTGAATTATTTTCTTCATCGTACCCCTCCAGCCATTCTTGCTCAAAATCTTTATTCATTGGCTCGGATGAATCAATTAAGTCAACTTTGAGGAAGCTTGCTCTACTCCTTAAGGATCTTCTAATTCCATCTATAAAAACGAGTGCTAAAAGTGAACCTATAATTAAGGTTAATAATTCTGCTAAATTAAACATAACTAGCTTGCAGCTAATGCAACTGCTTCCTCTACATCTACAGCAACCATCCTAGAGACACCGGGTTCTTGCATAGTCACACCCATTAAATGCTTACTTCTTTCCATGGAAATCTTATTATGGGTTATGTAAACAAATTGCACATTCTTAGACATATCTTCTACAAGTTCTATGAAACGCATTGTATTTAAATCATCAAGAGGAGCATCTACCTCATCTAGCATACAAAAGGGAGCGGGGTTTAACTCAAAGAATGCAAAAACAATAGCTATCGCAGTCAATGCCTTTTCTCCGCCTGATAGTTGTGCAACACTTGAATTTTTCTTACCAGGTGGTCTGGCTGTAATACCAACTCCAGCACTAAGAAGATCGTCACCGAGCAATACCAACTCTGCATGACCACCTCCAAATAGCTTAGGAAAAGATTGGGCTAAACTTATATTTAACTTATCAAAAGTATCTTTAAAGCTGGTTCTAGTCTCCTTATCTATCTTATCAATTGCCTTTTGCAAGATATCTAATGCGCTCGAAAGCTCTTGATGTTGATCATCCAGCAAGGCTTTACGTTTTTCTTCCAGTTCATATTCCTCCATGGCTGCTAAATTAATAGCCCCTAATCTGGAAATCTTTCTTTCTATAGATTCCAGTTCAAGTTCTAAAATCTGAGTGGTTTGTTCTTCAGCTATTTCTTTAAGCAAGCTATCCAATTTATTATCACTTTCTTCAAGCTGCCTCTCTATATTCTCAGCTTCTATTTTCGATGCCTGCCTTTCCAATCTAAGCGTTTCTAACGCTTCTCTTAAATTGATGGCCATTTGTTCTTTTTCTATTTTTTCTCTTTCTATTTTATGTATAGACTCAGAACATTCTTCAATAGCTTTACGAGCCTTTAAGAGTTCAGATTCTACTTTTAAGCGCCCTGCCAGTAATTTATCTAATTCATTTTGTGTATTAACAAGAGGCTCTCCTAGCTTATCAACTTCACTGGCCAAACTTTGGTTATCCTTTTCTAGTTCCTTAATGCCAGACCTAAAATGACCATCCTGGCTCGCAATAGTTGCTAATTTTGCTTGTAAATCTGCAAATTCACCTGTCTTATCTAAAAGATTAATTCTCTCTTTTTTTTCATTCTTCGAGGAATCAAATAACAGCTCTTGCGTCTTCCCTGTAAGTCTTCCTGGTTCAGAAGATAATTTATTAATAGAGATCTTTAACCTTTTTAAATCAGAAATAAAAGAACTGCTATCTTCTTTAGTCAAACCAGAATCTAATTTATTGGATATAGAAAGAGATATCTTGTCCATTTGATTTAGCAAAGATTTAGATTCTGTTATGAACAACAACCATTCTGTTTCTAAAATCTTAGTTGCTGAAGTTATACTTCCTTCATCTAGTTGAATGTT
>DQKS01000031.1 GCA_015660645.1 Gammaproteobacteria bacterium | reverse complement strand
GGCCTACCTTTACCTTTATTATTTGATCTAGGCCTAGGAGGATTTGATCTTAAATTTTGTGTTGGTTCAAAACCTTGGATAATCTTACGCGGAATTTCCTGTTTTAATAGCCTCTCAATATCAGTCAATAATTTATGCTCATCGGCACTCACCAGAGAAATAGCTTTTCCTTCTTGGCCTGCTCTAGCAGTTCTTCCAATACGATGAATGTAATCTTCTGGTACATAAGGAAGATCAAAATTAACAACTTGGGGCAATAACTTAATATCTATACCTCTGGCTGCAATATCAGTAGCTACTAGTACCTGCGTTTTAGAATCTTTAAAGTCTTTTAATGCTCTTGTCCTTTGGGACTGAGATTTATTTCCGTGAAAAGCAACTGCATTTATACCTTGTTTGCTTAATTGACTTGCTAGTTTATTCGCACCATGTTTTGTTCTTGAAAAAACCAAAACTTGGAACCAGCCTTCTTCTTTTATGCAATGGGTTAGCAACTCTCTTTTTCTAGATTTATCCACCGGATAAACAACTTGCACTACTTTATCTACTGTAGAGTTATTTGAAGCAACTTGGATCCTTTTTGGAGAATTCAACAAACTGTCAGCTAATGCTTGTATTTCTTTAGGGAAGGTGGCGGAGAAAAGCAGGTTTTGTTTTTTCTCCGGAAGATATTTTAAAACTTTCTTTATATCTCTAATAAAGCCCATATCTAACATTCGGTCGGCTTCATCCAAAACAAATACCTCCAGTTCAGAGAGATTCAAGGTTTTTTTATCTAGGTGATCTAGAAGTCTGCCGGGAGTTGCCACAACAATATCAACTCCTTTTTTAAGCTTATCAATTTGAGTTCTTATGCTAACTCCGCCATATAAAGTTGAAGTTCTGAACCTTAAATTATTACCGTAGCTTCTAAAACTATCCCCTACCTGAGAAGCTAATTCTCGGGTTGGAACCAGGATTAAAGCTCTCACTCTTCTCCTTTTAGACTCATCATTTTGTAATTTCTGCAATATAGGCAAAGCAAATGCTGCCGTTTTACCTGTACCTGTTTGAGCGCCTGCCATTATGTCATTACCTTCAATAATAGAAGGAATAGCTTGTAGCTGGATATCAGAAGGATTGGTATAGCCCTTTCTTTCAATGGCCTTTTTAAGCTCAGGAGAAAGACCTAAGATGTTAAATGACATGTTAATACTCTTACTGACAAACAAGATTAAAATATTTGTCTAATTTTTGGTTTATTGGAATTGCGAGACCATTATACTCTTAATCTTTGGGTCGTATGCTTGAATCCTACGGGGCAGCATTTCTTTACATTAGTGATATAGTTTACTTATTAATTAATAAAGGCAAAAAAATGAATAGATTACTAATATTATTGTCAATGATCTTGTTGGTTGTAGGGTGTAATCAAGGGAATCAAATTAACATAAAGCATGCTGTAGATGCTGCTCCAGAACATTATAAGGTAGAGTTTGAGAATGAATATGTAAGAGTTATAAGAGTAACTTACAATCCAGGAGAAACTTCTGTTATGCATTCCCATAAACCTTTAGTAGGTGTAACTCTTACGGGAGGCCAAGGTCAATTTACTGATCCTGATGGAAACGTTGAAACTAGACCAGAGAGTTTTGCAGGAGATATTTTGTCCGATAGTGGTGAATCTCATTCAGTTCATAGCATTTCTAAAGGTTATGAGGAATTAATTTTTGTAGAAGCAAAGAAGAAATACCCTTCAAAAGGGTCAAATATTCCAAATGCAACTTTAATGGATTCTATGAATAGTAATATAGAATTAGAAGAGCATGGAATAAGAGTTATTAGAACAACAGCTCCTGCAGGAGGCGAATCTCCTATGCACTCTCATGGAGCTGGAGTTGCTGTATCACTAACAGACCAGAAGACAATTCATACTTCGCTAAGTGGAGAAGTAACTGAAGTTCATTTAAAAGCAGGAAGTATGAGCTGGAGAGGAGAAGTTACTCACTCAGGTAAAAACATAAACGACACAGATTTAGAAGTTATTCTATTTGAGCTTATGTAAAAGTTTTAATAGTATATGTCTATATATAAATATAGAGTAAGAGACCCTAAGACATGAGAGGAAAGTTAAATGGAAGAGCAATTAGACCTTAAGAAAGAAAATACAATACCAGATCCTTGGAGCTTGCCGTTAGAGACATTAGACGTTTCTAAAGCTGAAATTTTTCAGAGCAACCAACATGGAGAATATTTTCGACGACTAAGGCAAGAATCTCCGGTTCATTATTGCGCAGAAAGCCAATTTGGGCCCTTTTGGTCGATTACAAAGTTTAACGATATTATAGCCATAGACAGTGATCACAAACGCTTTTCTTCTGATACAGATATAGTTATTGGAGATCAGCAGGCTGAATTAGTGACACCCAATTTCATATCTATGGATGAACCAAAACACGGTGTGCAACGCAAATTAGTTCAGCCAGCGGTAGCACCTACACAACTATCTGAACTTGAAGTACTTGTAAGACAAAGAGTAGGGAACATTCTTGACAGTCTTCCTATAAATGAAGAATTTAACTGGGTAGAACTGGTTTCTAAGGAAATTACTACTCAAATGCTAGCTACGTTATTCGACTTTCCTTTCGAGGATCGGCACCTCTTGCCTTACTGGTCTGACGTTGCCACAACTTCTGAAACTGTCGGAATAGAAGTAGACATGAATGAAAGGCAACGAGTTTTAGAAGAATGCCTTGCCTATTTTAGTAAGCTTTGGCATAAACGTGCCGCTGAACCTAGGAAGTTTGACTTCATATCATTATTCGCCCATGGAGAAGAAACGAAAGATATGATTAATGATCCAATGGAATTCTTGGGTAATCTGATTCTTCTAATTGTTGGAGGAAATGATACTACTAGAAATTCAATTTCTGCAGGTGTAGTAGAACTTAATCACAATCCAAAGGAATACGACAAACTAAAATCTGACCCTTCTTTAATTCCTAACATGGTCTCTGAAATTATTCGTTACCAAACTCCTTTAGGGCATATGAGACGAACAGCGCTTGAAGATGTCGAGTTTAAGGGACATACAATAAGAAAGGGAGACAAAGTAGTAATGTGGTATGTTTCTGGCAACCGAGATGAGGAAGTAATTGAGAACCCAGATGCATTTATTATTGATCGTAATAAAGCAAGGCATCACCTCTCTTTTGGTTTTGGTATCCACAGGTGTATGGGCAACCGGGTGGGAGAAATGCAATTACGCATTCTTTGGGAAGAAATTCTTAAACGGTTTGATCGCATAGAATTGACTGGGGAACCAGAACGTGTCCTGTCTAATTTTGTCATGGGATATAGCAATGTTCCAGTTGTAGTCCACAAAAAATAAGAACTCTAAAAAAATAACTCTATGGTCAAAGTTGTATTTATTGGGCATGATGGTAACAG
>DQKS01000037.1 GCA_015660645.1 Gammaproteobacteria bacterium | reverse complement strand
CAAGCTGAAGCTCTAGAAATTGATATATTCCCTGGTTTTACAGCCTCACATCTTATTTATGAGGATAATAAAGTAATAGGTATCTCAACTGGCGACATGGGAATAGATGCTAGTGGTAACAAAAAGCCCTCTTTTGAACCTGGTATGGATTTAAGAGCTAAATATACAGTCTTATCTGAAGGCTGTAGAGGGCACCTAGGTAAGGAAATAATCTCTAAATTCTCATTAGATCAGGAAGCTGATCCCCAACATTATGGAATTGGTTTCAAAGAAGTTTGGGACATAGACCCAGAACTACACCAAGAAGGTTTAGTGATTCATACCATGGGATGGCCCGCTGCGAAGAATGTCCTATCTGGATCATATTTTTATCACGGAGAAAACAATCAAGCCTTTATAGGATATATAGTACCTTTAGATTATGACAATCCACACATAAGCCCTTTTGAAGAATTTCAACAATGGAAACACCAATCTTCTATTCAGAAGTATTTAAATGGAGGTACAAGAGTAGCTTATGGAGCTCGAGCATTAGTTAAAGGAGGCCATCAATCTCTTCCAAAAATGAACTTCCCTGGGGGTTTGTTAGCAGGAGATGACGCGGGAACTATGAATTTTCCTAGAATAAAAGGAACACATACAGCAATGAAATCAGGGATGCTTGCTGCTGAGACTATTTTTGAAGGAATACAAAATAAAAATTCGACTGATAATTTACAAAGTTATGCATCTAAACTTAAATCATCCTGGCTTGAAACAGAACTTCATAAGGCCAGGAATTTCTTACCCTTAATACATAAATACGGGACATTACTAGGAGTGGTCTTAGCAGGAATAGATCAACTTGTCTTTAGAGGGAAACTACCTTTTACTTTGCATCACGATGTACCTGACCATAAATGTTTAAAGAAAGCTGATGAGATGCCGAAGATTGATTACCTAAAACCAAACGGCGTAATAAGTTTTGATAAGCTCTCATCTGTATTTCTATCAAATACAAATCATGCAGAAGATCAACCGTGCCATCTTGTTTTAACTGACCCTTCTATTCCAATATCAACCAATCTACCGTTATACGATGAACCGGCCCAAAGATATTGTCCGGCAGGCGTTTATGAAATAATTGAAAAAGGAAATGAAAAAATATTCCAAATTAATTCACAAAATTGTGTCCATTGTAAAACTTGTGACATAAAAGACCCCACTCAAAATATAAATTGGATAGCTCCGGAAGGATCTGGGGGACCAAACTATCCAAATATGTAATTTAATCAGTAACTTAAGTGTTAAAAAAAAAGTTATTTTTTTTAAAAAAAAAAGCTTGCATAAGTCTAAATAAAGAGTAATATAATTCTTATCTAGTTATCCGACCTTTGAACAACTCGAGACGATAAAAAAGGAGAGATAAAAAGATTAGAGAACGAAAGGAGAAAGCTTTAATAAGAAAGTTGACAAGAAAAAATCTTATTAAACCACCAAGATTGACAGAGAAATCAATTAAGGGGCTAAAAAAAATCTCGATTTAGACACTTTCGAACTCGAACTAAAGCAGGGCCAAAAGCTCTGTTTTTTTTTGGAAGAAACATTATCCTATCTTAAAGAATATGTTATTACTCCAAACCCCCAAGCTTCCTTTTGATTTTTCTGCTATATCTACTAACTTGTAAAAAATATTTCTGGATATCAGGCCTTCTAAATTATTTCTTACTAAAACATAGGGAGAAGGTTCTTTGGATAGATTGTCTACCTCTACTCTTAGAGGATGATCTAAGCCTAATTCAAATTCATCAAGAGTGTTCGTTATAAAATTAATAATTTGCTTACCGTTTTTAAAGTTTATTGAATAGTCAATAATCAAAAAGGGTTTATCATCAACTGTCAGGCGTATCTTTTCAATAGGCGTAACTAAGTAGTAATGCCCATCTTGATCGTATCTTAAGACACGGCTAAAAAGCCTAACCATTCTTTCTCTTCCTATAGGAGAATTCATAAAATACCATTGCCCTTCTCTATCTATACGCATGTCTATATTTTCGCAGATGGGAGGGTCCCATAAATGAACAGGAGGTAAAATGGAATCATCCATCTTAGAGATCTCCTGAAATATAGATGCTGGAGTTATTTTGCTAACCATTTAACTTAGGAAGTTCATACATAAGAATTTGAAAAGCAATAATTAGAAGAATACACCCTAAAAATTTTTCAAATACAGGAAGGAATTTAGTATATTTATCTACAATGAAATTATTTGTAAATGCTAATGAAATAAAACTAAACCATGCAAATGTGGCTACCGACATATAAGCACCATAAAGACCTAATAATATAATTGAAGTAGATGAATCAAGCACAATTGAAAATACAGTTATAAAAAAAATAATAGCCTTAGGGTTTAATACATTTGTAATAAATCCTATTCTATAAGAGCTAAAAGAATCTAACTCAGCTTTGCCAGAAAAATTAATATCAACAGAAGAAGACTTTAAAACTGATATCAAACCTAGATAAGCTATATATGCAGATCCAAATATCTTGAGATAAAAAAAGACTAAGGGGTTAGAAGAAATGATGTAAGTTAAACCTGTCATGGCTGCCAATGAATGAATCAAAATTCCAGATGCAATTCCTAAACTGGTAAATATTGCTGCAGACCTCCCTAAGCGAATAGATTGTCTAGTTACAACTATGAAATCAGGACCCGGGCTTGAAACAGCAAAAAAATGAAGAATAGCTATTGTTAAAAATTCCATATCAGATTATAGAAGGTTCTATAGCTAGAGTAATATTGAATTTCTTAAGGACATCGTTAACTATTGAGTTAGCTAAAGACAAGATCTCTTCTCCTGTTGCCTTTCCATTGGATAAAATAACTAAAGAATGCAGATCAGAAACCGATACATTTTTTCCTTGATACCCCTTCCATCCAGCTTTTTCTATCAGAAAAGCTGAAGAAATCTTATATCCACCGCTTTTATCAAGGTAGTATGGAATTTTAAGGATTTTATTTAGCTTTTTATATTCTTCTATTGTTAGCACTACGTTTTTAAAAAAACTTCCCACATTAGGTATAGTTTTGGGGTTAGGTAAAATATTACTTCTTAATTCACATACACATCTGCAGATTTGGTTCGAGGTGGCCTTTGAGAGATCCAAACCTTCTGCAATCATATAATCAGCCAGTGATTTGTAAGAAACATCAACAACTTCTTTACTAAGAAGCTTTAGAGTGACTTCTAAAATTAAATAATTATTAGATTTTTTAAAAATACTATCTCTATAGCTAAACTTACATTCAAGTTTAGATAAATCTTCTATTTTCTTAGATTTTAAGTTAATAACTTTTACAGAATGAATAAAAGACGATAATTCTTTTCCATAAGCTCCTATATTTTGAACTGGTGCAGCTCCAACATTTCCAGGTATGAGGGATAAATTTTCTAGGCCGTATAAATTATTTTTTAAGGTCCAAAGTACCGACTCGTGCCAAGATTCTCCACTTGCTATGCTAACTAAATTATTAATAGCACTAATTCCTTTAATAGCAGTTTTGATAACCAAGCCTTTGTAATTTTGAGAGAATACTATATTAGTTCCTTCACCTAATATATATATATTGAGGCTCTTATTTGAAGCAAAGTCTATTGCTTCATAACAATCTTCTATAGATAAGACTTCACAAAAATACTCTGCAGTGTGGTTAAGCTGAAACGAATTAAACTTACTTAAAGAGAAATTTTTTTTTATTTCAAGCATCTAACAATATTTTTTTTGCTAAATTAAGATCTTCTATAGTATCTATCCCTAGATGAATTTCTGAGATTGATTTCTTAGCATGGATTATTTTTCCACGGTCTAATGCTCTTAGTTGCTCTAAACTTTCTACTTTCTCATTATCTGTTTGTGGCCAGTCTATAAATTCATTTAAAAAACCAACTCTATATGCATATATACCTATGTGATGAGATTTTAATAATTGGCTATCTGTAATTTTTAATTCATTTCTAGAAAAGCTAATAACTTTTCCCCCTTCTTCTAACCAAACCTTAACAACATTGGGGTTACTCTCATCTTTAGCATCTAAATCAGCATAAAGGGTGCCCATGTCTACGTTTACATCACCTAAGATAGTAGCAACGGTGTTAATATCTCTAAAATTAACAAAAGGTTCATCTCCTTGAAGATTTACTACAACATGCTCATTATCAAGACCAAGTATAGAAGTTGCTTGAGCCAGTCTATCTGATCCTGTTTTATGACTTTTGTTAGTAAGAACACACTTGGCACCGAATGAATCACACTCTTTTACTATTGCCTCAGAATCTGTTGCTACACAAACTAGATTAGCATCGCTTTTTGTTGCTGCCTCGTAAACCCTTCTTACTATAGTTTTTCCAGAAAGATCAACGAGGGGTTTACCGGGTAATCTTACTGAATCGTATCTGGCTGGTATTAAAACACTAAAACTCACGGGGTTTTATTCTTCTATTTTTCTTGCCTCTTCAGGAAGCATTACGGGTATCCCATCCTTTATTGGATAAGCTAAACCACTTTCTTTACATATAAGTTCTTGATCTACCTGAACCAAATTTTTTTTTGAGACAGGGCATACCAAAATATCTAATAATTTTTGATCTAATTTAGTCATTTTTATCTTCCTTACTTTTCATTTTTATAGCTATTTTATCAGCAAGTTCATTTAATAATTCTGCCTCTACCTTCAAATACCAGATATTTTTTAGATTAATATCTCGACACCTAACAGAATCTTTTTCAGTCATAATAATGGGCAACTGGTCATTAAATGATAAATCTTCTTCATTAAATTGATAATGATCAGGAAAACTGTGTTCTATTGGTTGCAATCCTAAATTTCTTATCAAATTATAGAATTTAGATGGGTTTCCTATGCCTGCTACCGCATGGACCGCTCTAGATAATGGCCAATTGTTAGGTTCAAAAGATTCATTGTCTGAGATTCTAATCCATTTAACAGGCTTATACTCCATCACATAGTCTTCTTTAATAGTAGAATCTTGCAATGACTGCGTTGAACTAACTATAAAATCAACATCTTTAACCCTATTAAGAGATTCTCTTAGCGGTCCGGCAGGGAGACAAAGGTTATTGCCAGTACCTCTCAATCCATCAAAAACAGCTATCTCTATATCTCTATCAAGAGAATAATGCTGCATGCCGTCATCGCTAATTATTACATCACATTCTGTCTCTGATAATAGTTTCTTTGCTGCTTGTACTCGGTTAGGCGATACATATACAGGACAGTCCGTATTAGTTGCAATTATGTAAGGTTCATCTCCGGAATCATTAACCGAAGTTGTACTAGTAACTAACAAGGGGTATTCTTTTGCACTTCCTCCAAAACCTCTACTTACAATTCCAGGTTTATATCCTTTCTCTAATAATTTTTTTGCTAACCAAATTACTAATGGTGTTTTTCCTGTCCCTCCTACTACAATATTTCCAATCACTATGGTTGGTACCTTTGATTTCCAACTAGTAAGTGCTCCGGATAAATAACGCTTTCTTTTTCTAGAGGATATAAAAAGGGTGATTAAAGAAAGAGGCCATAACAAAACTAACCATGAACTTCTCTGATACCAGCTATTTTCTAAAAACCCTACCTGATTTTCTTGTTCTAATTGGTAAGGCACTAAGTCTGTTTGTTGTTCTTTGTCTTTCTCAGGAGATACTTCATCTTTAAATTGATTCTTATGGAGTCCTGAATACATGCCATTTTTAGCAAGAAGATCAGCGTGAGTTCCTGTTTCAACAATCTTCCCATCATCTAGAACTACGATTTTGTCTGCATTCTCAATAGTCGAAAGCCTGTGTGCAATTATTAGAGTAGTCCTATCTTTTGTTAATTGCGTCATAGCATCTTGTATGACATTTTCAGATTCAGAATCTAACGCAGAAGTTGCTTCGTCTAGAATTAAAATTGGAGAATCTTTTAATATAGCTCTAGCTATTGCAATTCTCTGCCTTTGCCCACCTGATAATAAAACCCCATCTTCACCTGCTAGAGTCTCATAACCTTCTGACATTGCTCTAATAAACTCGTCAGCATTTGCTTTCTTAGCTGCTGTTTTAATCAGCTCAATTTCTATATCTGGCAATCCATATGAAATATTGTTCGAAATAGTATCGTTAAATAAGGTAATGTTTTGACTTACTAGGGATATATGCGATCTCAAGTTTTTCAGTTCATACTCTTCAAGTGAAATGTCATCTATTGTTATTTTTCCTCTATAGTCTGAATAAAATCTTGGTAATAAACTGAGTAAAGTAGTTTTTCCAGCTCCAGATTTTCCTACAAACGCAACTGTCTCTCCTGAAGATATATTTAAATTAATATCTTCCAAGACATTTGTTGGAGTTTCTTTACTATCATCATAAGAAAAAGATAAGTTTTTAAATTCAATTGATCCCTTAACACTTTCAGAACTATGGCTACCTTCATTAGATTCAGGTTCTTCATCAAGTTGTTTAAATATATCTGAAGCGGCTGCCAAACCTTTTTGTATCTGGCTGTTAATTTCTGATAATTGTCTTACAGGTTTTGCTAACATTCCTGCTGCTGTAAAAAAGGCAATAAATGTTCCTGGTGACATTGTGCTAACAATACTAGTATCTAATGCTAACCAAGTTATTAATGCTAAGGCTGCTGAAACAAAAACCTGAACCAAAGGAGAAGCAATAGAATTAGTTGCCTCAAGTTTAAGATTCTGTTTACGATTATTATCACTAGCATCTTTAAATCTAGTTATTTCATAATCTTCACCACCAAAAGACTTCACTTCTTTGTAACCATTAATAGTTTCAGAAGCAACATGAGTTACATCTCCCATGGCTGTTTGAATTTTACTACTTATTGCTCTTAGCCTTCTTGCTGCATAGCCAACAATAATTGCTATAAATGGAGCAGCTATGAATAAAAATAGAGCAAGTTTCCAGTTTAAGAACATTAAATAGGTTATTAGACCAACAACTAAAAGACCTTCTCTTATAAATATTTTAAGAGCATTTGTTGCTGCACCAGTAACTTGCATAACATTAAAAGTTATTCTAGATATAAGATGACCAGAAGATTGCTTATCAAAAAATGAACTCGGTAGCACTGTTAACTTAACAAAAAGTTCAGTTCTTAAGTTATGAACTAGTCTGTTAGAAATTGAAGCTAAAAAATAGTTGCCTATAAAAAAACCAAAGCCCCTAACAAGAGCAATAATAATAAGTGCTATAGGCAATAAGAGTCTAAAATCTCCAACTGGATTATTCACAAAATCTATTACTTGTTTTAACCATTCTGCTGCTGCTACTTGAGAACCGGAGAAAATAGCAAAACCCAAAATACTTATTAGAAATTGAGGAATGTAAGGCAAGACATAAGACAAAAGTCTTTTGTATAGCTTCATACTTGTTAATGGAACAGATTTATCATTCATAAAGATAATTCTAAATTTAATGTTTGATCTAGTCGACCAGCTAGAGATTGATCGTGAGTTGCTACAATCAAACTAACTCCTTCTTGCTGAACCAAGTCTAATACAAGATTAGTTATAATTTCTGCATTTAAAGTATCTAAATTGCCTGTTGGTTCATCCATTAGCAAACAAGAAGGATTGTTTGCTAAAGACCTTGCTATTGCAACTCTTTGTCTTTCACCTCCTGAAAGTTCTCCGGGTCTATTCGATACACGGTTGGATAGATTCACCTTATCTAACAATATAGTAGCTCTATCCATTGCTTGTTCTTTTCCATACCCTGACATCATCATTGGTAAAGCAACATTCTCTTGAGAATTAAATTCAGGTAAGAGATGATGAAATTGATAAACAAAACCTATTTCTTTATTTCTTAAAGTTGCCCTTGAATCAGAATCTAAAGAACTAAGATTAATATTTAGAAAATTTACTTCTCCACTTGTCGGTACATCCAACCCAGCTAATATGTTTAAGAGAGTAGTTTTTCCACATCCAGAAGGACCTACTAAACTTAATGTTGTACCTTTTTCTACCTTTAAATCTAAATCTTTAATAACTTCAAGACTATTTGCGGGTTGTGAATAAAGCTTACTAAGATGCTTGCAGTCGTATAAGTTATCACTCATATTTTAATACCTCTGCTGGTTCAATTTTTGAAGCAACTCTTGCTGGATAAATACTACTTAATAATGTTAATAGAAATGAAAAGAAACAAATAAATAGAATCCAGCTCAACCTCATATCTATAGGAAAATAATCAATAAAATAAACTTCTAAAAATTTAATCCCTAACAAACTTTCTAAGATATTAATAATTGAACCAAGATTATAAGTAATTAAAAGCCCAGCTATTAGCCCTGTTAGCGTCCCAAAGAAACCTATTAAGGAGCCAAAAAAGATAAATATTTTTTGTATAAAATTCTTAGTTCCACCAAGAGTTACTAATATTGCTATTTGTGCTTTTTTCTCATTGATAATCATTACAAGCATTGAAATAACATTAAATATAGCTATCAAGATTATAAAAGTTAATAAAAGTGAAATTAAGAATTTTTCATTCTTTATAGCTTTAAATAAAGTCCCATAAGACCTAGTCCAATCTGAAGCTTTTAAATCTAGTTGTAAAGTATTTTGAATACTAAATAAGTCTTTATAAATTTCAACAGGAGCTAAGAATAGATCTTTGTACCTTACTCTTATCCCATGCACTGAATTATCCATTCTTAAGAGTTTTGAAGAATTCTTTATATTTAAATAAGCAAAAGCTTCATCCATTTCTGGTGCACCAATACTAAATATACCTGAGACTATAAATTGCTTAGTTCTAGGTAAAACACCAGCTAAGCCAAGATTGGTATCAGGCACTAGAACATTAACTTTATCACCTACCCTTAACCCTAATTGGATTGCTAATATATCTCCTATAAGAAGGTTGTAATTATCTTCATAAAGACTTTCCCATGTGCCATCAATGATTTGTTTTTTAATTATAGAAACGGATGGTTCTTTAGAAGGGTCAATTCCAAAAAGATAAACTCCTTTTAATGAGGTTTTGGAACTTAGTAATCCTTGGGTCTCTATATAAGGGGCTGCACCTACTATATTCTCATTTTCTTGAAGCTTAAGAATAACTACGTCAACATTGTCTTTACTAATATTGCCTTCTATAGCTGCGTGGGGTATCGCCTGCAAGATTCTTGTCTGCAGTTCTTTTTCAAATCCATTCATAACAGAAGTTACTATGATCAGCACAGCTACTCCAATCGCAATGCCAGAAAATGCCATCCACGAGATAATAGATACAAAACCACTCCTCTTACTTTTAAAATACCGAAGAGCTATTAATAGACTTACATTATTCATTAGAACTCTAAGCCCGAGGATAAATCTCTAAACAGATTTATGCAGAAGGCTTATCTTCTTTCTTTTTATAAGGAGGAACTAACCCTGCTAATTTCATAAGGTTAATTTTAGTTTGTTTGTAAACCGCTTTAGCATGGCTAAATTCTTTAAAGCCATCATGACCGTGATATGAGCCCATTCCACTTGGCCCTACTCCTCCAAAAGGCAGATCTTCCATTTGTATATGGGAAATTACATCATTAACAGTTACACCTCCAGAAGTTGTATTGTTTAAAACATAATCCTTTTCTTTTGAATCTTCTCCAAAATAATACAAACCCAAAGGTCTATCCTTGCTATTTATGTAGTCAACCGTTTCTGAAACATCACTGTAAGTTTTTATAGGAAGAACCGGTCCAAATATTTCTTCACGCATAATTTGCATATCATCAGTCGGATTCAAAACAAGTGTAGGAGGTATCTTGTGATGTGGTTGTTGACTAAAATCCTCATTCGCAGGATTAATTTCAACCACTTCAGCTCCTTTTTCTTTTGCATCTGCTAAATAGCCTTGTATGCGGTCGTAATGTTTCTGGTTAATAATAGAAGTAAAATCTTCATTATCTTTCATGTCTGGATACATTTCAGAAGTTACATCAACAGCTGCTTTAACAAATTCATCAATATTTTCTTCAGGAACTAAAGCATAGTCAGGAGCTAAACATATCTGTCCGGCATTCATTGTTTTACCTTGCATTACTCTTTGTGCAGCTTCTTTGATCTTAGAACTTTTTCCTATTACTACAGGTGATTTTCCTCCTAATTCAAGAGTTAGAGGAACTAAATTTTCAGAAGCAGCCTTCATAACGTGTTTTGCGATAGCCGTGCCGCCAGTGAATATTAAATGATCAAAGGCTAGGCCGCTAAACGCAGCTCCTACCTCTGGATCTCCAACAAATACCGCCATTTCAGATTCATCAAAGTACTCCTCAATCATGGATTTAGTGATATCAGATGATGAGGGAGTAAGCTCAGAAGGCTTCAACATAACTCTATTTCCAGCTGCTAAAATTCCTGATAGTGGCGCTAAAGCTAGATTTAAAGGAAAGTTCCAAGGACTTATAGCTCCAACCACACCTTTTGGCTGATATCTAATTTCTGCTTTTGCACCCAACAAAGACAAGGCTGACCCTAAAGGAGCTATCGCAGCTTTTCTTTTCTCAGTCTTCATCCACTTTTTAAGATTTTTCTTAGCATGTTCCATAGGTCCTATAACAGATGCAACTTCCGTTGCAGCAGTCATCACAGGGTCTCTATTCCCAAAGTCTTCCTGCAATGCAGCAATTATTGCCTTTTCATTCTTAGTTACCATCGATATAACTCTTTCCAGACGATCTGTTCTGAGTTTGATATCAGGAGCTCCTTCTTTTATATTTAAATTCTTTTGAAGCTCAAGAACCCTGTGCATATTTTGTATTGTTTCATTGCTCATAACTTTCTCCTTACTAATTAAACTGATCTATTGGCTTTATCTTTTTCATTGGTGCTTTTTATCGTATCTTTGATCGCAGCCCAGTCTTCGTCTTTTAGAGAAGCTAAAGCCCTATAAAAGGTACCTCCTGTTAAGTACTCTGCACCATCTATTGCTATGGTTTGTCCATTAAGATAGTTACATCCATCTGACATAAGAAAAGTAGCTAAGTTCCCTAATTCTTCCATTTCCCCGACTCTACCCATTGGATTTTGACTATATGCTCCGCTTGAATCAGAAGCAGCTTCATCAGGGTCTTGACCAGGAGATAATCTAGCCCAAGCACCTTCTGTTGGAAATGGACCAGGAGCAATAGCATTTATCCTAATTCCTGTTTTTCCCCATTCAGTCGCAAGAGATTGTGTCATCGCATGGACTCCACTTTTTGACATTGCAGAAGGCACTGTAAATGCAGAACCTGTCCATACCCAAGTAGCTAATATAGATATGATATTGCCTCCCATTCCGAGATCTAACCATCTTCTTCCTACCGAGTGTGTAACGTAAAATGTACCATGAAAAACAATACTAGCTATTGCATCAAAACCCCTGTGAGATAGATCTTGAGTTCTAGATATAAAATTTCCTGCAGCATTATTTACCAATCCATGTATAGGCGCTTCTTCAAATATTTCATTTATTGTATTATCAACATCTTGAGGGCCTCTAATATCTAAACCATAACACTTAACTGACCCTCCTTGCTCATCCATTAATTCTTTAGCAGTTTCTTCCAAAACACCTACCCTTCTTCCACAAATAAGTACTTCAGCTCCATATTTCAAAAAATACCTAGACATTTCTTTGCCCAGACCAGAGCCTCCTCCGGTCACCAGGATTCTTTTTCCCTGCAATAGATTTTCTTTAAACATATATACTCCTTCTTTATTAGAATCTCAAAACCTGCAAAAGACCTACTAGGTCTAAGGAACAAAGATTAATGATACCATTTATTAGCCAATATCAAGCGATTCCTCTATAGTTTTTGGTGGAACAATATCTCTATATCCCTTTCGTTTTATCCACTTATGCCTTGAGTTAACGTTAACGAATATAACAGCCAATACCATAACTGCTGTTCCCAATAAATATGGAGCCTTTGGTGAAATAGTGTATAAAGGCATCGCAATAATAGGCGATATCACATGTCCTATAGGTATAACCATCCCTAAAAAACCACTAGCAGCACCCTGATTTTCTCTACCAACAGAAAGAGATAAAGAAGAAGATATCCCTGGACCTAACATACCTGCGCCCATTCCATATAGAAACAATGAAATATAAATCTCTAACAAGGAACTACTTAATGCAATAGCCAACAAAGAGAAGCATAAAAATAAAGTTCCTGTTTTTATAAGGGATCCCGGAGATGTTTGAAGTCTATCAGCAATGATGAGCTGACCTGTCAAGATACCTAATGCTGATAACATAAACCCTGCGCTTGCCATGGCTATATAGTTATCAGACCCCGGAACAATAACGTCTTGAAAATAAAAAGAAGATGTTTGAACCAACGAAGCATTACATACACCAAATGCAGCTGAAACTACAAGAAAGGGCCAAACCCTTGGATCGTATGTTTTTATAAAGACATGGTCTTTGGCTAACAACTTAGAACCTTTGTAAGCTTTTTGTTTGATAACCAAGACAATAACCACAAAAGCCATAAAAGCAAATAGATAGAAAGGAGCTGTGTAGGATATTAGTAATAAGAATCCCGCTAGTGCAGGACCTAGTATTCTTCCCATTGAGAAACCCGAGTCAAGCCTAGCAAAAGCTCGGCTTCTGTCTTCAGGGTTGGTTATATCTGCTATCCAAGCACCAGATGATGGTCGAGTAGCACTACCAAACATGCCATTAATCAATCTTGCAGCTATTAAAAGAGCAAACATCAAACTTCCATGCAAAATCCCTTTCTCTCCCAAAGAAATAGTTAAGCTAAATAGTATTAACGAAATAGCAAATCCAATTAACCCAATAATTACTACTTTCTTTCGCCCTATTCTGTCACTTAGTTTTCCCCAAAAAGGGCTTAATAACATCCATGCTAAGGCCGAAGATGCAAAAATAGAACCTATTTGTATTTCAGAAAGTCCCAGATCTCTCGCCAAAGGAGGAATGGTAATAAAAACAACTGATTGACCAGCACCTACACAAAGCAATCCAGCAGATAGTATCCAAATAGTAGAGGGCAACTTTGTAAGTTGCTTACTCATAAGTCAGGATAAGTACATATGCAGTTTTTAAATTGGGGTTGTAAAGCACATATTCATAGAAACTTGTTAAATTATGAGACCATTCATGTTCGTAGATTTTGGCTTCGTTTGAAGATACATTGAAAGGCCTACACTTATCCAAAGAATATATTAATGTAGATTCCATGACTATGTGGGCTAATAAAATTTTTACTTTTTCAAGAGCTGATATTGAAATAGCAGGACATCCCCATTTAGGAGAAGATATAAGCTGCAAGAAATCTTGCTCAAAAAATCTATTACTTTCTTTTGAAAAATGACCAGCTTTAATATTCTTTATCAAAAAAGGACCATGCTTGCCCTTAACAAATTGACTAAAATGATCAAAAAAAAGCTCTTGATAAAGATTGCTTTCCACTAAAGATGAAAAGAAAGTTGTTGAATGAAAGGGTTTGGATTTGTTATAAGCTTCTATTTTAAAGAGTCTTAATAAACCATGTTTATGTAACCTAAGAAAACTTTTAGAATCTAAAGAAAAACTCCAACCTACATGAATTGGGATAATTTTTTTCTTACTTAAGTTTGGCAAATCCTTTTATCCCTACCGCTTTTCTAACTTTTTGCATCAAGGGAAGAGAGATTTCCAATGCTTTCCTAGATCCTTCAATTAAAGTTTTTTCCACAAAGCTTCTATCATTAACTATTCGTGTATATTCTGATTTGTAATTTGCCAAACTATCCTCTAATTTATTAAACAGTATTTCTTTAGCATTACCCCAAGCTATACCTTTTTTATATTCTAAAGCCAATTTATTAATCTCTTCTATACTGGCAAAAGATTTATAGATTTTAAAGATTGTAGAATCATCTATTTCTTTAGGCTCTCCAGGCGCTTTAGAGTTTGTCTTAATTTTCATAACAGCTTTTCTTAAACTATCTTTATCAGTAAAAACAGGTATGACATTTTTATAAGATTTACTCATTTTTTGACCATCCAAACCTGGCAAGACACCTTTCTCGTCATCAATTAACGCTTCGGGGATGGTAAAGGTATCTCCATAATGATGATTAAACCTAGCTGCAATATCTCTGGTCATCTCAATGTGTTGTTTTTGATCTTGTCCCACCGGAACAATATTTGCATTAAACATTAAGATATCAGCTGCCATTAGAACTGGGTAATTAAAAAGTCCCATGGTAATGCCTTTATCTAAATCTTTTGATCCAGCTAGTTCATTATTTGAAACTGATGCTTTATAAGCATGCGCTCTATTCAATAATCCTTTTGCTGACAAACAGCTCAACACCCAAGTAAGCTCGAATACATGAGGTATATCTGATTGGCGATAAAAAGTAACCTTATCTGGATTAAGACCACATGCCAACCAACAAGCAGCTATCTCAAAACTAGATTCATGAGTTAAGATTGGATCCAAGTTTTTAATAAGCGAATGGTAGTCAGCTAGGAATAAAAAAGAAGATGTATCCTTGTTTTCGCTCGCCTTAATGGCCGGCAATACAGCTCCTGATAAATTACCTAAATGGGGAATTCCACTTGTTGTAATACCAGTTAAAATTCTTCTTTTTTTAGTCAATTAGCTTCTCCACCTCCCATTCTAACTTAAGAAGATACATAAAGTGCTTGATTCAATAAAAGTTATCATTATCATCATTTAAAAATGACAAGTATATTTATTGCTTTAACACCGGTTAAAGATCTGAACAATCAATTAATTGAAATTAAGAAAGATTTAAAAAGTAAGCTCTTAAAGAATCAGAATATATCCTGGCAAAATAATAATAATCATCACATAACTCTTAAATTTATTGGTTCTATGGAACCTGAACAAGTAGAGCAGTTGTATCAAAATTTAGAAAAAATTACTTCTGCAAGATCTCAAATATCAGTTGAGATAAAAACTATTTCCTTATTCCCAAATGAAAACGGACAAGTTCTTGTGGCTAATATCGCCCCTACATCTCAGCTTAAGAAAATTAATAGTAAAATTGAAGAAATAATAAACACAATAGGTTTTGAAACAAACTTAAAGGCCTTCCGCCCGCATATAACGCTAGGAAGATTTAAAGACAAAGAAAGGGAATATCTTGAATTTCCAGCCCTAGAAAAACCAATTAAAAGCCTAATAACTTGTGTAGATGTATACGAAAGTGAGTTTTATTCTGGGAAAACTACTTATAACCTATTAAGAACATTTAGATATTAGCATTCGAAGTTGAAGGGGTCAGTGTGGGTTTCTCACTGTGTGGCTAATACCCTTTCTAGCTCACAGATGGTCAACTTTCGTTGTGCCTTTCACCCTTCTTCTTCTGTCCATTTTCTTCCAGATCCGGGTCTCGAGTTCTAGTTCTTTCCGAAGTATGTCCTTCAATCAATTTATAAAAAAGTAGAACATTTTGCAACTAAAATAATATTTTTATTATTTTATTTAATATAATCAATATCTTACTTAGTATAAGTAATAAAATTTATAGGCATTATCTTTCTAATCTTTCAAACCAATCCTTACCATCTTTTTTTTCAAAGCTTTTAATAACATCAATTGATTCATTAATATCTTCAATCAAATATAAATCTTCAAAAGTTTTTTGTGGTAAAAAGCCCTCTTCCACTGATTTATAAGTGAAGTTATAGAGCTCGTTATAATAACCATCAATATTTAGAAGAATTATAGGTTTGGAGTAGAAACCAAGCTGGTTCCAAGCTAAAGCTTCATAAAATTCTTCCCAAGTACCTACACCACCAGGTAGTGAAATTACAAAATCAGATAGCTCGGCCATGCGTTCTTTTCTTTCGTGCATGGTCCCAACAACCTCCATCGCTGTAAGTCCCTTATATCCCACTTCTATCTCGTCGAGCTGTTTAGTTATTATGCCAGTAACTGAACCTTTCTTTTCAAGAACAGCACTAGCTACTACTCCCATCAATCCTCTACTTCCCCCTCCGTAAACCATTGAAAAGCCAGAATCTACAATTAAATATCCAAGTTTTTTTGCCGCTACACTATAAGATTCTTTATTACCAAGCGCTGAACCAGCATAAACACAGATTGTTTTCATAACATTTTTTAATGAATTTTTATAAGCATTACTATAGCATTTATCTAAATGAAAGATTATTGACATGAACACATTAAAAATAGATATAGTTTCTGACGTAGTTTGCCCTTGGTGTGTCATTGGCTTTAGAAACCTAAAGAAAGCCATTAAAGAACTTGAAAATGAATTATCATTTAAAATCTCCTGGAGGCCGTATGAACTGCATCCTGAAATTCCTTCAAATGGTTATGACAAAGAACTTTATATGCAACAAAAATTTGGGCCTACCCGTGGAAAAGGCGCCTACGATGAAATCATAAAAATTGGAAAAGATCTAAACTTTGATTTTAATTTTTCTAAGTCAGAAAGAATTCCTAATACTTTTTTTGCTCATCGATTGCTTTGGTACTCGGAGCAGAAAAGTCTACAAAATGAACTATCGGAAGCTCTTTTTTATGCTTATTTTACAGAAGGTCAAGACGTAGGCTCTATTAAAATACTTGTAAATATTGCAGCTGAAATAGGATTAGATGCATTACAAGTAAGAACCTTCTTAGAATCTAAAAGTGGTACAAATGAAGTAGAAGATCAAGAAAGAGAATCACTTGAAAAAAGTATTGGAGCTGTCCCTACTTATATTATTAATAATCAATATCTCATACAAGGGGGACAACAGCCTGAAACGTTTGTGGCATTTTTAAGAAAAATACAAAACAAAGAAATAGAAAAACAGAATGTCCAATAATTACTTAGATCTAAAACAAATTAATGAATCTAAAATTAAAAAAGATTACTTCCCCTTCTTTACGGTTAAAAATAGTCTGCTAAAAAACATAGACTCAAACAGACTTGTTAATGATTTTCCTGATATTTCTGAAGGCGGCAGCTTTCCAATTGAATCTGATACAGGTGAAAAAATAAAGGAACTGATTAAAGAACTTGAAGGCCAAGAATTTAAAGCACTCCTGGAAGATAAATTTGATGTTGAGCTAAACAATAAACCAGTAGTAACTACATTAAGAGGATACTCAAGATTAAGGGATGGAAAAATTCATACGGATTCATCATCAAAGATAATAACCGTACTTTTATATCTCAATCAAAATTGGAATGAAAATGAAGGCTATTTAAGACTCTTAAAAGATAACAATGATCTGGACAACTATATTGAAGAAGTTCCATGCACTTTTGGAAGTATGGTAGCTTTTAAAGTAACAGATAATTGTTGGCATGGATTTAAGCCTTATGAAGGAAAAAGATTATCTCTTCAACTTAATTATATTTCCTCTCAATCCCATGGTCTGCATGCCACGAGACATCGTGTAAGCTCATTTTTTAAAAAATTAAAAATAATTTTAAAGCCATTCTAAACTCATGAAAGTTTTAATTATAAAACTAACTTCTATGGGAGACTTAATGCATGCCTTACCAGCTCTGACTGAAGCTTCTAATGCGTTTACAGATATAAGCTTTGACTGGGTTGTAGATGAGAATTTTTCTGATATACCAAAATGGCATCCAAATGTTAAAAAGGTTATTACTACCAATCATAGAGAGTGGAGAAAACAATTCTTTTCTTCGTCTTCAAGACTGGCATTTAAAAACCTAATCAAAGACATTAATCATTCAAAATATGATTTTATAATTGATATGCAAAATAACCTTAAAAGTGCTTTTGTTTCATACCTTTGCAAACAAAAGATTACTGGTATGGATTCTAAAAGTGTTAGGGAATTTCCTGCTCAATTGTCTTACTCCACGCGATTTAATGTGCCTAAAAACCTGCATGCTATTACAAGACAAAATAAACTCTTAGCAAAAGCCTTAAACTATGAAGAGAATAATAAGATTAGTAATTACGGCATCTCTAAAAATAATTTTTTAGATCCTAAACTAAACTTACCAAGTAAATTTGCTGTTCTAGTACAAAATGCTAGCTGGCCTTCTAAGCAATGGTCTGTTAATAAATGGCAAAAATTAATTAATTATCTAGATCAACTAGGTATATATGCTTTTTTGCCTTCGGGTAACGAAACAGAACTTGAGAGAGCTAAAGAAATTGCTTCCTGCTCTGAGAAAGCTATAGCGTTAGAATTGATGTCTTTAAATGAAATTGCTTTTTTAATTGATAAAGCAGATTTTAGTATTTGTTCTGATACAGGGCTAGCCCACCTGTCTGCTGTAGTGGGAACTCCTTCTATAACACTGTACGGGCCTACAGATGTAAATTTAATAGGAACATATGGCGAGAATCAGGAACATATAATTGCCGAGAATAAAGATATTAATAATATTAAAGTAGATGAGGTTGTTAGCAAACTTCCAAAAATATAATTACTTTGTTGGAGTTAAAACGGCATAGCTCGTTTCATATCTGGATCTTCTTTCGCACCTTCTGAAAAAGTAAATGAATATTATTTAAAAATTGTGTCAGATTGTAGGACATCTGCATACTTGGCCTGCAAGTCAAATAAATTAGCTCGATGGGCATTCAAATCTCTATCACCAACGCAATCTTCAGCAACTATCGTAAGAAAATTATTTTGCATGGAATCTAATGCCGTGGCTCGTACGCAGCCACTGGTTGTCACTCCAGAAACAATTACAGAATCTACCTGAATTTGATTAAGGTGGTTAGCTAAACTAGTCTCAAAAAAAGCACTTGCGAATTTCTTTTCAATCAGCGTCTCATCTTTATTGGGTGACAGTTCTTCTAAAAAGGATGTTTCGTCAGATCCAGGTACTAAAATGTTTAAATCGGGAATTTTTAATCGAAAAATACTTGCTTCAGATTGATCTCGATAGAGGGTTGTTGTAAAAATTACGGGTAAATTATTTTCTCGAAATTTATTGACCAATCTAATATTTGCTTCAATTAATTCATCGCATTCAAAGCCGAGAGGAGACGACGGGTCAATAAAACCTCGACACATATCAACAACTACCAAGGCAAGCGAACTGCCAATTCCAGTAAGATGTGATTCAAGGTTGCTCAATTGTTATTGATTCAGAAAAGTTGGAGATATTGGCGGCTCTAGGTGAGTTTCTTCTAGGCACCTTTCCTTGATTTCTTCGATGGTACCACCAAAATTAAACATTTCATCTTGGACAGTGTCTTTAGACATTACAGCTCTTAAGGCATCTGTCTTGGTTTGATCCAGTGATAGGTCTTCTTTGATCACGACGCCATATCTTTTCGCTCCTTCAATAGATACAAGTCTCTTGGAAACATCTGAGACGACAATGTCCGGGTCGCGTTGAAGTGGGTCTCCCCAACCCCCTCCACCCCAGGTGTTAAAATATAGGAGGTCGCCTTTATTTACTTTAACGCCTTCGCATTTAGCTGGGATGTATTCTTCGCTCCCATCCGCTCTCACAAGTAATTTAGTAGATCGTTTGCCCGGCTTACCTCCGTTAACTCCCCACGGATATGTTAGCCATCTGTCATCATGAATGCCGATGTGACCGTCTACTAAAAATCTGTAAGCTACAGAGAGGCCATTACCTCCTCTATGAAGTCCAGCTCCGCCAGAGTCAACAATAAATTCATAAGTTTCTACTCTAAGAGGAAAATAGGCCTCAACAAATTCATTTGGCACATTAGTAAAGGATGGCCATAATGAATGCCCATCAGGTCCATCTCCGATGGGTCTTCCGGGAACCCCACCAAAGCCTATTTGGAATAATTGAAACCAATCTCCCTTATCATCGTAGCCAGAGAAGAATAAATGTGGAGAATCAGAAAACCCAGCCGCATTAAGCATTTCTTTTGGAGCTCCCATGCCTAATAAAGCGCCTAGAACATCAAAAATTCTTCCTAATGCATGAGTCCTTCCTGAAAGAGCTGCTGGATAGTTGGGCTTTAAAAGAGTTCCCTGAGGGATTCTAACGTCTACCAAATCATAGAAACCGTCATTGAAAACAATTTGCGGATCTACAACATTAATCGTAAAAGACCCAAAGAACATTTTGAACATGTCTTCATTGAGGTAAAAGTTTACTGAGCTTTGTGCTTGGGGGTCAGTGCCTTCAAAATCAAAGATAGCTTTGTCTCCCTCACGCCACATTTTACAATGTATTTTATAAGGGCCCATGCCCATGCCGTCATCACAAATATAATCAGAAAACTCTCTCGGTTCTTCAGGAATAAACATAGAAATAATGTGCTTCATGGCATCATAATTTCTTTGAAGCATAATTTTCATCGTGGAACAAAAAACATCATCTCCAAAACGATCTGCTATTTCATTACACCTTTTAGCCGCTGTATTACAAGCAGCAACAAGAGCATTTAGATCAAAGCGATTCCATTGCGAAGTTCTGACATTATGCAAAATAAGCTCTAATACATCAGACTGGAGCTCTCCTTTTTTATAAAGTTTGATGGGTGGAATTCTTATTCCTTCTTGAAAAATTGTAGTTGCTTCTGTTGGTATAGATCCAGGCACCATGCCGCCATTATCAGACATGTGTCCAAACATTGCCGACCATGCAATATGCCTGCCCTCTCTAAAAACTGGTTTCAAAACCATCCAATCTGGTAAATGGGATACAGCTGCATTACACATATATGGGTCATTAGTAAGAATAATATCTCCCTCTTCAATCTCTTCATCATAAGCCTCAGTAAAGCCATGAATAAATGATCCAAATTGACCAACCACCATCTTCCCGTCTCTATTGGCTATCATTGGAAAGCAGTCGCCTTGCTCTCTAATCCCTGGAGATAGCGCTGTTCTGCTTACCAATGCGTCCATCTCTTCTCGCGCATTCTTTAGAGCATTCTCTATAAGATCAACTGTTATGCCGTCTACATCAATTATGTTTAATGGAGAATTGTTTGTTTCAATAATTCGTGCTGACATATTATTTTTTGGGATTGATAATTAAATTGCCCACTTGATCAACGGCAGCCTCATAATCAGGCAAGATAACGCAGGTTGAATCCATTTCAGAAACAATAGCAGGTCCAGGAATAACCAATTTAGCATGTAGTTTAGTTCGGTCATAAATTTTTGCATCATGCCATTGTGCTTCATGATAAAAACGCGTGTCCTGAATGACTGCATCTTCAAGTGATCCAGAGAAATTCTTATTTGCTAAAGATTTAATTTCAGACTGCCGAACTTTAACAATAGCTCGAATCATCAAAACTTCATGACCATCACTTAATTTAAATGTAAATAATTGATAATGCTCTTCATCAAATGCATCAGTAATTAATTGAATGCCTTTGGTCTTGTATTCCCTCTCATCAAACTCAACTGTAATTTGAAATGCTTGACCTGCATACCTAACATCAGCTTGGTAGACAACTTCTAAACTAGAGTCGCTCACACCATCTTTAAGAAGTGATTCAGAGGCTTTATTTTTGAGATCATTTAAGTCACTCAAAAATTTATCAGTCGCAATATCTTGAGCCATGGCCAAATAGGATCTTGATGACTCATCTTGAATTTGAGTTGTAGCATCTCCATAGGCACACAAAACACCTGGTCCTGGAGGAATGATCACAGGAAAGGAATTTGAGAGAATACCAAGGGCATTTGCATGAAGTGGTCCAGCGCCACCAAATCCTACCAACGCAAAATCTCTTGGGTCAAAACCTTGCTCTACAGATACTAATCTTAAGGCGCCAAACATAGATTCATTAACAATCCTGATAATACCCTCAGCAGCTTCCATTAAATCAATACCAATTCCGTCAGCGATAATTTGAACAGCTTTTTCAGCAGCTTCTTTGTGTATCGTCATATCTCCAGCAAGTTGCAGCTCGCTTGGAAGCAAGCCCAGGACTATATTTGCATCACATACGGTAGGCTGTTCCCCTCCTTTCATGTAGGCAGCAGGTCCTGGAACAGCCCCTGCAGACTCTGGACCTACTCTAAGAGCTTTTGTGAGCTCTGGAACAAAGGCAATTGAACCTCCGCCCGCTCCTACCGTTCTCACGTCAACTGATGGTGCTTTAACTCTAACGTCTCCAACCAAAGTCTCTCTTCTAATTTTTGCTTTTGAGCTTTGGATCAAAGCAACGTCTGTCGAGGTGCCTCCCATGTCAAAAGTTAGAATATTCTCAAAATTAGCTTGGTTACAAAAATGTATAGCGCCAGCAACTCCACCAGCTGGACCTGACATAAGGTGATTAACTGGAGAGTCTCCTGTGGAACGACTTGATGCAAGTCCACCATCAGATCTCAAGATGGATAGCTGGACATCACTGCCCAACGACTTCTCTAAATTTGACTGAAGATTATTAACGTAATTAGATACTTGAGGTCGAACATAAGAATTAAGAACCGTTGTTTCTGCTCGTTCATATTCTTGCATTTCAGGAATAACTTCACTGGATATAGAGATAGGAATGTCCGTAAATATTTCGCTGGCAATTTGTGCAGCAAGAACTTCATTCTCATTATTAATGTAAGAATTAACAAAGCTTATGGTTAAAGCTTCAACTTCACCTTTAACTTTTAGTTGAGCTAATTGCTCTCTTAAATGATCTTCATCCAGTGGGATAGATATCTCACCAGAAGCATCCGTTCTTTCTTTTATGCCATACGTTAAATCTAAAGGAGCAAGCAACGGACCTTTAACAAAACTTACCCATCCCCCTAGGCCGCCCGGACAAAATGAACGAGCAACTTGCAGAATACTTTCATATCCCTTAGTGGTTAAGAGACCTACTTTCGCGCCATTGCCAGTTAATACAGCATTGGTTGCAACGGTGGTGCCGTGCATTACAAGCTTAATATCCTTAGGATCTACTCCGGATTGATCACAGATTCTCGAGACTCCATTTAGGACTCCTATTGAGGAATCTTCAGGAGTGGAGGGAACTTTAGCAGTATGAGTCGAACCATCTGACTCATTAATTAGTAAAAAATCAGTAAAAGTTCCACCAACATCAACTCCTAGTCGATATGACATAAAAATTTAACCCTTTCTTAAAAGTTATATTTTAAATCAATACCGTAGGTAGCATAAGGAGCTTGATGAATAAAAGATCCACCAAATTCTGGAGCTGGGATGACCTCTGCAAGATATTCTTCATCAGCAACATTTCTGCCCCACAAAGTAAGATTTAATTTTTCTCCAACAATCGAAGCTCTTAGATCAACTAAAGAATAGGGATCACGAACTGCTTTGCTCATATCAGATGCCACCGGGAATCCGAGCAAAGCGCCCCAAACTGAAGGTTGTTGATTGTTTTGAACAGTGTGAAACCAAGTTTCTCCAACCTCCATATAATCGACTCTGAATATAAGATCATAGTTTGCAGAAAAAGATGTTTCATATTGCATACCAAGGTTGTAAGTATGCTCAGGAGCTAATGGAGCATTATTACCAACTGTATACGGTCTGTGAATATTCTTCTGAATTTCACCATCAGTGAAACCAATGCCGCCGTCAATCCTCAGGTTATCAGTGAGTGCATATTTAAAGTCCAGTTCTGAACCGCTTATGTCTAACTCATCAATAGTAGTCACCACCCTCAATAAGCCCCATGGTCCAGCAAAAAATTCAAAGAATTGATTATCTTCAACTTTGGTTTCAAAAATAGCACCATTGATTGCCAATCTGCCGTCCAGATACCTGCCTTTAAAACCAACCTCAAAAGCTTTAGAGACTTCTTTATCGTATGAATCTGAAACACTCAATCCGGCTCCAACTGGAATATTTAGCTGAGAGTTTATTAAAGCTGCACTACCGGACGAGTTAAAACCACCTGATCTAAAACCAACTCCATAGGAGGCATAGAAAGTTGTATTTTCAGCGCTTCTTGTTATAGAAATTTTAGGCTGAAACTGATTATAAGATTTATCTCGCGAAGGAATCTTGCTGCCACCTGCTGTCATTGCAGGATTTATTGGAGCACCGCCGCCATAATATAAAGCTGAGGTTTGAGCAGGAACATTGTTATCTACTGAACGCTTTTCATTGTCGTATCTAGCTTCAATAGAAAGCTCTGTTACATCAGATAAGTCAATGGAATATTGTCCAAAAATCGAAAAGACATCTGTTGTAAAGGTATCGTCAAACGCTAAGTCAGTAGGGTTTTTTCCTGTTGCTGGGACATAAGGCTTATATTCAAAACCTATGCCTAAATCAGCTCCATATGAAACTGCAACATCTCTGTTAATTTCAGCATAGTAACCACCAACTAGCCATCGGGCTGATTGATTTTGATCGCTGGTCAATTTGACTTCAATAGAAATGTCATCTTGATCGCGTGATTGGAATTGATATCCATCACAAGTGTGTGGCAGGTAAGGTCCCAATACTGAGTTTGCACCTGAAGGAGCCGTTCCAGGAGCTGTGAAAGAAAATCCCGGAGGTAGAGAATTAATTAAGGCAAGGTTAGCTGCAGTATTTGAAGCAGCACACGAAGGCACTCCAAAGTAACCACCAAAAGCACCCGAAGTACCATCAGAAATTAAAAACTCTTCAAGTTGGTTATAAGCAAATATTGCTGAAAATTCTCTCCCATTAGCAAGGTCTTCAGTGTATTTAAGAGACATATCAGATGTTTCTTGCTCATTGACCGGAGGCACATTAAACATATATGTAAATTGGTGATCATTGACGTCCTTGAAGAACTGGTCTGCTCCAGGAGTACCAAATCCTGTAAAGGCAGGTAAAGCAAAAACAGCATTAAAATTAATAGTTCCCCCACTAGCTTCACTTACTCCAACCCTAAAATCCCAAGAACTATCATCGTTATCTACTAAGACCCTATATCTTACGGTCGTATCTTCAAAGAAATCTACATTTTTTTGATTAGAATATACATTCGTATGTTCTCCATCCGTTTCCCTGGTACTTAATGAAAATCTTGCATATACGTTATCTCTTATTTTTGAAGAATTTACATATTGCAATTTTGACGAGTTATTGATACCCATTCCAACAACTGCAGTCCTTTCAGATTCTTCGGAGGGAGCTTTAGTGGTAATTAATATTGCCCCAGAGGTGGCGTTTCTTCCGTAAAGAGCTCCTTGCGGACCTTTTAGAACTTCAATCTGTGCTATATCTAAAAGCTCTCTATTAAAGGCATTAGGGTTTGTTTGTAAAACACCATCGACAACGAAAGCAAAATTAGACT
The DNA here is from genome assembly GCA_015660645.1 of Gammaproteobacteria bacterium. Lineage (GTDB taxonomy): Bacteria > Pseudomonadota > Gammaproteobacteria > Magnimaribacterales > Magnimaribacteraceae > CAJJAM01. Next base: position 3,081 of record DQKS01000037.1, on the reverse strand, counting down.
CTGCATCTCTAGTTGAAGTTAAACCTCTAATTGTTACTAAAGTATCTCCAACATTAACAGTGTTGGCCATTACAACATTAGGTGTCAAGGCTATAAAATCTTCAGGTCTTTCTATTCCTGCATCATTAATATCGCTTGAAGTAAATACACTCATGCCTATTGGCACATCTTGTAGGTTTTCTCCCACCTTCCTAGCTGATACAACAACCTCATCAAGAACAGGCTCTGCTAAAAGATTTAATGAAATAAAGATAAAAGAGAAAGCAAATAATCGCTTAAACGAAAACTTATTATGAATATACATATATTACCTCCGAGGAATTAATGCTATATCTATTTTATACAGTAAAATAATAATAGAAACAATAATAATCAATAAGATAATAGTGTCGGCAATGGTAAAATTCTCGTCTAGTCTTAAGGGTGTAAAATAGAAATATGTCAAAAACTACAAAACCCTTAAAAAATATAAAAGTCTTAGATTTAACTCATATGTTATCAGGACCTTATGGCGGAATGATCCTCGCAGATCTGGGTTGTGAGGTTATCAAAGTGGAGCCTCCCATCAAAGGTGAGGGAACAAGAAGATTGCTAGAAAACGATCCAGACTACTCTTTCAATGGTATGGGTGCTTATTTTTATACTCTTAATAGAAACAAAAAAAGTCTTTCGTTGGACTTAAAAAAACCAGAAGGCTTAAAAATTTTTTATGAGCTAGCTGAAAAAGCGGACGTAGTAATTAGTAATTTCTCAGCAGGTGTTACGGCAAAACTAAAAATTGATTTTAAAACTTTAAAAACTATTAATCCAAAGATCATAACATGTACCGTAAGTGGCTTTGGCGAATCTGGGCCTAACTTTCAAAGACCTGCTTTTGATCAAATTGCTCAAGCACTTGGGGGAGGCATGTCTATTACTGGGTTCTCCTCTTCTCAACCAATGCGAGCCGGAATCCCTATAGGAGACTTGAGTGGCGGCATGTTTGCTGTGATGGGTATTCAGGCTGCCATTATTAACAGGATCAATACGGGCATGGGTCAGCATGTAGATATTTCAATGCTTGACTGTCAAATTTCAATGCTAAATTACATGGCAACTATGCAAACTATGTCAGGAATAGTGCCTGAGCCTATTGGTAACTCTCATTTTGTTCACATGCCTTATAATTCATTTCTTACTAAAGATTACCCTATAGTGATTGCAGCTGTTGGCGATCAGTTCTGGCCAAGGCTTTTAAAATTATTTAATAATGTGGAATTACAGGACCCAAAATATACAACCGCATATGAAAGACAAAAAGACAAAGATAAACTAGAGAAAATTATTCAGGATGAGTTAATAAAAGAAAATTCTGATTATTGGCTAAACCTATTAGAAAAAGAATCTGTTCCGTGCGCAAGGGTAAATAATATTGAGCAAGCTATAAACGATGAACAAGTAAGACACAGGAACATGTTGGTTGATGTGCCTCATCCAAATGGAGGCTCTGTAGAAATCCCAGGTAATCCGATTAAGTTGTCAGAAGTAACAAGCGAAGAATTTCTTGCTCCTCCTCTTTTGGGGGAGCACACTAAAGAAGTTTTAAATGAGTGGTTGGGGTATTCAGATGAAGATTTGAAGTCCTTAGATAAACTACAAATAATTGAGATGCTTAAATGAATTCAGAATTTGTCTACATCAATGAGGTTGGGCCTAGAGATGGCCTGCAGAACCAAAAAACAATCTTAAGCTCGGATATTCGCCTTGCTCTTATAAATTATCTAATAGATGCAAAACTCCCAGGTATAGAAGTTGCAAGTTTTGTTAATCCAAAAGCCGTACCAGCAATGGAAGGAGCTCGTGAGATTATTCAAGGTCTAGTTCATACTAAAGGTTGCGATATTTCTGTGTTAGTTCCTAACATGAAAGGTTTTGAAATGGCTCATGAAGCGGGTGCAGAAATCATCACAGTTGTTCCGTCTGCGACGGAGACTATGAATCAAAAAAATATAAATATGGGGTTAGAAGAAACCATTAAAAGCTCTTGCAACATCATTAAAAGTGCTAAAAGTGCAAATTTAAAAACTAGAGCATACGTTTCAGTTGCTTGGGAATGCCCTTATGAAGGAAAAGTTAAAGTCTCAACCATTCTCAATATAGCCAATAAATTACTAAGCGCAGGCGCAGATGAAATTATTCTTGCCGATACCATTGGAGCCGCCAACCCTGCAAGTGTGGGTTTGTTATTTAAAAAATGTGTTGATGAATTTAGTCATCATATTCTTTCAGGTCACTTTCACGACACTCGAGCCATGGCATTAGCCAATGTGTGCACAGCACTGACAGAGGGAATAAGAAAATTTGATAGCTGCATAGGGGGTTTAGGTGGATGTCCATTCGCTCCTGGCGCAGCAGGAAATCTTGCTACAGAAGATCTTGCCAACATGCTTGATCAGATGGGCTATGCAACTGATGTAGATCTCCTAAAACTATCCGAGATAGTGGGCTACTGTTCAGATCAACTAAAAGCACCTCTTGGCGGAAGAATGTCAGCGTGGCTTTCAAAATAAAAATAGCAACTTAACCGGGCATTCTCATTTTGATATAGGCAGAGCTGTTGGAATATTGAAGCAAGGGAACTTGGTTTAATCAAAGATCATATTCTTCAATAATCTTTTGTACTGCGTCATCCGGAGTTAGGTTATCAGTACTTATAATTAAAGAATCGGTTTTCTCTATACTCTCGCTCCAGTTATTCTCTTTGAGATATCTAGTTAGCACATCTTTGCTGTTTATTTTAGAATATTTAGCTCGGTCCTTGTTTTCTACTCTATCAAGTAGCGTATCACTACTTGCTTCAATTTTAACAAACTTTACGTTGTCTTCTCCTGCAATATGGATAATTTGATTTACGAAATTATCGTCATCAGGGGGTATATAAAAAAATGTAAAAATTAAATCTTGGTGGGCTAATTTGGCATCTCCAAACACATCTAAACGTAAGTCCGCACAATAATCATAAAACGGTTGTGTAAATGGTTCATGCAATACTTCAGCCAAATCAAACGTTAAATGATTATGGAATAAAGAAATTCCTGTTTT
>DQKS01000043.1 GCA_015660645.1 Gammaproteobacteria bacterium | reverse complement strand
GATATAACTGAAGTAGAAGAAGTAGAAGAATATATAAAGGATATTATTAAAGATTTTTCTCAATTTGAAGGTTTTTTTGAAACCTATCAAGATCCTGAAACTAGTGATATTTATTTTGTTATAAATAAAGACCAATTAAACAAGGAGTTTATTTACTTTGCTCATGTTATTAATGGAGTTGTTGCATCTAGAAGAAATAAAGGAAGCTATTTAGATAACGGAGTCTTCGTAATAGAAAAACATTTTGATACTTTAAGGCTCTCGAGATTAAATACTTCTTTTTCACTGAATAAAGATACTGCCTTGGCAAAATCCGAAGGTGCAAATATATCTGATTCTGTCTTAACCTCTTTGTCTATTAAAGCAACTGATGAAGAAGAAACTAAGTTTTTAGTAGATGTAACTAGTCTTTTTCTTTCAGAAGAATTAACCGTTATTAAGCCTATCTCTAGACCAAATGATGATAATTCATTTAGATGGGGTCAAGTAAGTACCACTAAATCAAAGATAAATAGAATTCTTAATTATCCTGAGAATACTGACATTGAGGTTGAGCTTGTAATTGAAAACCCGCCTTCTCGTGATTATGAAGAAGAAGATGCGGCGGATCCAAGAAATGTAAGTATAAAAATACGCTATAGCTTTATAGGTATGCCAGATAATAATTTTGAGCCAAGGATTGCTGATCAATCAATTGGGTATTTTTCTGAAAAGATTACAGATCTATCGAGTGATGATGCAACGCCTTACATTGACCTTATCCATAAATGGGACTTGCAAAAAAAGAACCCTGATCTTGAAATATCTGAGCCTATCAAGCCAATTACTTTCTGGCTTGAAAATACTACTCCAATAAAATTTAGAGGGTATATAACTAAAGGTTTGCTTGCATGGAATGACGCTTTCTTAAGAGCAGGTATAAAAAATGCAATAGAAGTAAAAATTCAGCCGGATAATGCAAAATGGGATGCAGGTGATATTAGATACAATGTTCTTAGATGGACATCTTCCCCAAATGCTCCATTTGGAGGTTATGGACCTAGTTTTGTTAACCCCAGAACAGGCGAAATAATTGGAGCAGATATCATGCTTGAGTGGGTTTATGCTACAAACCGGCTAACCATAGAAGATATATTCAATAGTTCTCACGAGTCTTCTGAATGCTCTATCGCCAGCCTTATGCAAGAGGGAAATATGATGGGCTACTTAACCGCAGTCGATAAAGAAGATCCTAAAATACTTGAACAAAGTATTATTAGACTAACTCTTCATGAAGTAGGACATACTTTGGGCTTAAATCATAATTTCAAAGCCAGCTTCTTACACGACTCAAAAAATGTACACAACAAAGAATTAACACAAGAAGTTGGCTTAACTAGCTCGGTGATGGAATATCCTGCTGTTAACCTTGCGCCTAAAGGAGTAGATCAAGGAGATTATTATGATACAAGAACAGGTCCTTATGATTTATGGGCCATTGAATTTGGATATAAACCTAAATTAAGTTCTAAGGAAAGAACTCTTTTGCTTAATAAATCGAATCTTCCTGAATATATGTTTGCCAATGATTCTGAAGACATGAGAAGCCCCGGTAAAGGAATTGACCCAAGAGCAATGACTAATGATCTATCAAGTGAACCTATAATATATGCCGAACAGCGCATTGAATTAGTAAATGATACCCTTTTAAAGCTACCAAATATATTAGCTAATAAAGCTAATTCTTGGGAAGAATACAGAAACGCATACGAAATCCTTCTAAGGGAGACAAAGAGGTCTCTTGATACCGTTGCAAGGTATATTGGAGGTGTTTATGTAAATAGATCTACCCCTTCTCAAAAATCTAATCAATTGCCTTATGTACCTGTACCATTAGAAAAACAAAGAAAAGCAATGCAAGTTCTAAGCAAGCATGCATTTTCAATGAATGCATTTCCTATCAACAACGAACTGCTCAATTTGGTACAAATAGAAAGGAGAGGCTTTGACCTTTATGGTGAACATGAAGATCCACAAGTACACAAAGCTATTTTAAACATTCAAAAAGGTGTCTTAGATCAAATTCTAAGTCCTTGGGTTTTATATAGAATAACGGATACTAGCCTTTACGGAAATGAGTATGATATTTATACATTATTTAACGACCTAACATCTTCAATTTTTGAAGAGGATCTTAGTCTTAGTGTAAGTTCTCTTAGAAAAAACATCCAAACTACTTATGTTAGAAGATTAATAACAATTCTCGGTCAAGATTACTATGACGAAATTGCTACTGCAGCCGCTTACGATTCACTCAGAAAGATTGAAAAAATGATGAAGAAAACTTCTAAGGATCAAGGCACTAAAATTCATAGGAAAACAATATTATGGATTATAGATTCTGGGCTAAATAGAGCTAATTAAGAAACTTGCTTTAAAAATTCTAAAATAAAGCTGTTAACTTCTTTTGGAGCTTCTTGCTGAGTCCAGTGCCCAATACCTTCTAGTTCTTCGGCAAATAATAAATTCTTGTAATTTGGACTAATTCTATCAATTAAACTCTGATCACTAGGCACAAAGAAGTTTACAGGATCTAGAGTACCAGTTACGAAGAAGGCTGGTTGCTGTAGAACTGCATCACTTAGTTCAGGAGTTTCATGCCAATCAATATTTTGCGCTCTGTATCTATTGAATGGGCCTCTCAAACCGCTGATTTCAAATTGACTTACGAAATAATCTAAATCTTTTTGTGTAAACCAATCAGGAAAATCTTCAAAAACCTCCATTCCTTCAAGGAAAGTGGAATTCTTATCCTTGTCAGGGACTAAACCACTTTGCCCTCTTTCAAAGTTATGCTTCATTCCTCTGCCATCACTGTTTGTATAAGTAATGAACAATGATCTCGATAAATCAGATTCAAATTCTTGTTCCGCAATTCCTTCCTTTTGAAAGTAAAGTTGGTAAAAAAAACGATCCTTATAAATTTCCTTCCACAAATCTAAAGTTGGCATTGGACCTCTTCCCATAAATGGGACAGATAGAGTTCCTGTTGCTGTTATACGGTCTGGATTCAGGGCTGCACTATTAAGTGCAATAGGCCCGCCCCAATCATGTCCTATAGTTATGGCAGTTTCATATCCAAGAGCATCAATGATCCCAATTACATCTTGAGTCATATTTTTCATGGTATATGCTTCAATTTCTAAGGGTTTATCAGACTCTCCGTACCCTCTTACGTCATAAGCAACTGCCCTATAACCAGCGGCAGCTACTTCGGGTATTTGATGTCTATAGCTATACCAACTTTCAGGCCATCCATGACAAAAAATAACTAAGGGTCCTTCTCCTGCCAAAGCTAATCTAATCTTTATTCCATTACTTTCAATAAATTTAAATTCTATATTTTCCATTTTTATTTTTTTAGATCCTTTATGTATAACAATCCAAATATAAGTGTTTTTATAAAACCAAGAAAAGGTGAATTTTCTGCAGCAAGGATACGTTTATAAAAAACAGTATATTCTATAATGTGAATAACAATCAGAATAATAGCGAGGTAGTTTAGAAAAGGAAAACCAACCACGAAAGGTACTCCATATGTAGGTAGATAAAAATTAATACCTAAAAATACCCATAAAACAATTAATAATATTTTTTCTTTACTCATATCTTATTGGGGTAACAATAAACAAAAATTTTCAATAAAACTAGAAAGAGTTTAGAGTTGAACTCTTCCAATAAAATTAAATAAAATATTATGGATAACAAAGATCTTTTTTTAGAACAAATACCTCTAGGTCCAATGGAAAATTTTGTCTACATGATTGGTTCGAAATCTACTAGAGAAGTAGCCTTAATTGATCCGGCTTGGGATATAGATTTTTTGCTGAACTTTATAGAGCAACAAGACCTAAAGCTTTCTTCTGTCCTTGTAACTCACTATCATCCAGATCATATTGGAGGCGGCATGGGTGGTCATTCAATAGAAGGAATATCAGATGTGATAGAGAAGAATCCAGTTAAAATATTTGTAAACAAACACGAAGCTGAAGGAGTAAAAAAAGTAACTGGTGTATCAGACACTGATATAAATATAGTTGAGTCAGGCGACCATCTTACAATTGGCCTAAACGATATTGAGTTTCTTCATACTCCTGGCCATACACCAGGATCTCAATGTTTCAAAATAAACGAAAATCTAATTTCTGGTGATACATTATTTATACAGGGTTGTGGACGCGTAGATCTACCAGGTTCTAACTCAGATGATATGTACCATAGCCTTAGGAAACTATCTGAACTTCCAAATGAAACAATTTTATATCCAGGTCATCACTATAGCCCAGAAGAGTTTCAATCAATGGAAAAGACCAAAGAACAAAACATGTATTTGAAAGTTCCAGATATTGTAACTTGGCGGCAAATTATGGGATAAAGAGTTAAAGCTGGAGCGGGTAGCCGGAATCGAACCGGCCTCATCAGCTTGGAAGGCTGAGGTAATACCAATATACGATACCCGCATTTCAGCGAGTGGCATTATACATGCCTTTATGTAAGTGTCATTATGACAAATAAGGTTAAAAGTAATAATCTAGGCCTGTAACTAAAACTTTTACTAAAAATGAAGAAAATAATTACTAAAGATTGGAATGACTGGATAAAACTAAATCAGGATAGAGGCTGTGATTTAGATGAGATGTACGGAATACTTCTAAAAGAAGGTTTTGACCCTTTGGATATAAAAAATTCTTTAGGACATGAGCCTTATATTAATCTTAGAGAAAAAGAAAACAATCATATCTTAAAGCCTAAAACTACTCTGTTTAAAAAAATAAAAAAACTTTATGGCGAATATAAGATTGTAAGGAATAGGTTGTTAAAAGAGAAAAATTTAGATTCTTCTCATAATACAATATCTATGGATCAAAGTTATCAGTTAGAAACCTCTTTAGCTGAAATTTACTCAATTGATGACTTTTTAAATAAAGAGGAATGTGAGGAACTGATAGCAGTTATTAAAACACGTTTGAAGCCTTCAACTATTGCTACTAGCGTAGGCGATATTGAGAATGATAAATACTTTAGAACAAGTAAAACCTGTGATCTAGGAAACCTGGAAAGCCCAATTGTAGCTGAAATAGATAGAAGAATATGTGAATTTTTAGGCATAGAACAAAAATTTTCAGAAATGATTCAAGGCCAATTTTATGAAGTTGGAGAAGAATTTAAAGCTCACACAGATTTCTTTGAAAAGGATCAAATGAAAAGTTTTACCAAAAAAGGGGGTCAAAGGACGTATACGTTTATGGTCTACCTAAATGAGGTTGAAGAAGGCGGTGAAACTGAATTTATAAATATAAACCATACTTTTATCCCAAAACAAGGTAGAGCTGTAAGTTGGAATAATTTAACTAAGCAAGGGGCAGGAAATCACAACACAATGCATCAAGCTCATCCGGTACTAAAAGGAAACAAAGCAGTTATAACAAAATGGTTCAGACAGGAAAGTAATGGCGAGATGTTTGAAAGGACTACAAACTTAAGAATAAAGAGTTATACAAAGGAAGGTTTTAAAAAAACTAAACTTGATAATGATTTATTCAAAGAAATACTTGGGTTTTACCTTAAGAATCGTTCAAAAGATGAAAATGAATATATTGAAGGTAATTTTGTTTATATTCCTGAATTAAGAAAAGAGGCAAGCAGAATTATTAAACTCCCGAAAGAACTAAAAGAAAAGATTCACCTTTCTCTTCAAAAGCCGCTAGAAGATTGGAGCAATTTAATATTAGAACCTACTTTTGTATACGGCATTAGAGTGTATCAAGAAGGGTCCTTATTAATTCCCCACAGAGATAGAGAAAACACTCATATTATCAGCGCTATCATCAATGTTGCTCAAGAGATAGAAGAAGAATGGCCATTAATAATTGAAGATCATTTTTATAGGAAACATGAGGTAGTTCTTAAGCCTGGAGAAGTAATTTACTACGAAAGCTCTAAATTACTTCACGGCAGACCAATTCCCTTAAAAGGCAAGTCTTTTGCAAATGTATTCTGCCACTTTATGCCAAAAGATGAATTATGACTGAAATGATCTTTTTAACGTAATATAAAAAAAGTAAAGGTTAATGAATATCCAAACATAGTAAATGTAGGAATCAATGCTTACTAAATCTCCAATGCTGCTTTCAAGCCTAGTTTTGATAACGCTATCCTTAAATAGCAAATAAACTGTAGTTCCACACCAAAAGCAAGTCATCACAATATTTGTTTTTCTTAAAGAGACAACACGCAAAGGATGAACATACTTTGT
>DQKS01000024.1 GCA_015660645.1 Gammaproteobacteria bacterium | reverse complement strand
CTGTAGCAAGTAAATTGTTAGAGGATATTAGTCTGCAAGATGCCAAGGGTGTTTTAGTAAATATAACTGCAGGCCCTGATTTGTCTTTGGGAGAGGTAAAAGCCGTAGGAGAGTGTATTGAGGACTTTGCTTCAGAAGATGCAATTATAGTAACTGGAGCTGTCTTGGATGATTCTAGAGGTAGTGATTTGGTTGTAACCGTAATAGCAACTGGTCTTAGTTCTTCTTTACAAACAATTTCAAGATCTTCGAGCCAGGTAAATATGCTGAACGAAAGAAAACCTCTTCCTTTAAGTGATGCTGCCAGACAAATGTTAGAAAATCCTCCTAAGGTTGAAAAGATCGAAAAAAATACAAAAGATGAAGATGACTATTTAGACATTCCTTCGTTTATAAGAACTCAATTAGATTAAATTTCTAGATCATGCCTCCTTCTAGAGTAGCTCTTTTCTCAGGGCGGATGCTCTTTATCAGGTTGCTTTTTATAGGTGCTTTTCTTCTTCTTGCAGGAAGATTGTTATTCTTACAGATCTATCAAGATAACTTCCTAGACGAACAAGTCCTTAGTAGATCTCATTCAGAGTACGCGCTTTTAGCTAGTAGAGGAAAAATATTAGATAGAAATAATAATATTCTAGCCTTAGATGTAAGGAGTTTCTCAGTAGGTGTTGATATTAAAAAATTTAAAGGTGAACCTGCTGATATAGAATCTTTAGAAAAAATCTTGGATCTTAAAAAAGGAACAATTGATAAATTAATTAGGAACATTGGTTACAAAGAAATAAAACGTCATGTATCAGGGGCAGCAAGAAAGAAAATTGAAAATTTTAATTTGGAAGGTATATTTTTTAGAGAGAATTTAAGAAGAAGCTACCCACAAAAAGAAGTTAGCTCTCATGTAGTGGGTATTACCGATATAGATCGTATAGGTATTCAAGGTTCGGAACTCGTTTTTAATAACTCTTTAAAAGGCAAAAAAGGTAGATTTATAGGAATCAAGAGTAGTGGGAATAAAAAAATTGAAGGCGATAGGGTGGAGCCACAAGACGGAAAGGATCTGTTTCTTACTATTGATATAAGATTGCAATCTATAGCCTTTGAAGAGTTAAAAAATGCCATAGATCAGGCAGGTGCTGAATCAGGATCTGTAGTCATCATTAATCCTCAGTCTGCCGAGATATTGGCATTATCAAATTACCCTTCTTTTGACCCTTCTAATAGAAGAGATATTAAGGATCATTCTGTTTTCAGAAACAGAGCAACTATAGATGTTTTTGAACCAGGTTCAGTTATAAAGCCTATAGCAATGTCAGCTATCATTGACTCTAAAAAGATAAATTTAGAGGACAATATTAATACTAGTCCTGGTTGGGTTAAAGTTTCTGGGTACAAAACAAGTGATTTTAAAGATTATGGAGTTCTAAGTCTTAGTGAAATTATTGCTCTCTCAAGTAATGTCGGGATGGTTAAGTTGTGTGCTGATCAGGATATTGTGCATTTGACTAAATATTTTAAATCTTTTGGCATTGGAAGATATCCTGTTAATTTACTTATACCTGCCAGGGAAGGTTTCTTAGCTCATCCTTCAGAGTTTACCCTTCGAGATAAAGTAAGTTCTTGTTATGGATATGGATTATCAATGTCAGCAATTCAGATTGCCCAAGCATATTCAGTATTTGCTAATGAAGGAATCTTTAAAGAATTGACATTATTTCTTGATGATAGTATTTCATCTAACTCTTTTGAAGAAAGGGTTATAAGTATTGAGACAGCTAGTATAGTTAGAGATATGCTAATCAAGACAGTTAATATGCCATCAGGTACAGCCCGTAATGCTAAAATAAAGGGGACAATTGTTGCAGGTAAAACGGGCACAGCAATTGAAAATTCTAAAGATCTATCCTACACAGTTACTTTTGCTGGTTTTGTACCTGCAATAGATCCAGAGTTACTAGCCGTAGTTGTGCTGCATGGCTTAGAGGGAGAAGATCATTCAGGGGGTAGAGTTGCCGCTCCAGTGTTTTCAAAGATAGTTAGTCAATCTTTGCATGTTTTACAGGCGGGTAATTAAATTAATGCAATCTAGAAAATTATTAATAGAGCTTACAAGCAATAAAAACTTCTTTGATTTTGATGTTAGTGCTTTGACTTTTGATAGTCGTACAGTAAAAGAAGGAAGTGTTTTCTTTGCTTTACAAGGAAATAAAAAAGATGGTCAAAATTATATTGCAGAAGCCAAAGATAAAGGTGCTAAATTAATACTCTCTGAACAAAAAATAGAAGATGCCAGTGTTATACAGGTAAAAAATTTAAGGCAATATATAGGAGAATTAGCTTCTAGATTTTATGGCCATCCAACAAAAGATCTTGAAACAGTCTGTGTAACGGGCACTAACGGAAAAACATCTTGTGTTGAATCGCTTGCCCAGCTAGCCCATTACTCAGGAACAAATTGTGGCTATTTGAGTACTATCGGTGTTTCTTTAGATGGTATTAATGTAGTAAAAGATTCAGAACTCACAACACCTGATTCCATCTTCTTGCAGAAGACATTTTCTGAAATATTAAATAGTGGATCAAAATTAGCAGCATTAGAAGCTTCTTCTCATGGTTTAGCACAAAAGAGACTTAGTGGAACAGTAGTTAAAACTGCAATTCTTACTAGCTTCTCGCATGACCATTTAGACTATCATGAAACTATTGAGAAATATGAGAATGCAAAATTATCTCTTTTTAGAGATCTAAAACCTGAGATATCAATTATTCAAATAGATAACCCTATAGGGAGTAAAATTTACAGTGAATTAAAAGACTTAGGCAAGACTGTTTATAGTGTCTCAAATAAAAAAGAAGCTGACTTCAGATATTCTTTTATTCGAACTGATGATCATAAATTAGATATTGAATTATTTTCAATCTATGGACAGCATTCTTTTACGATAAACACTCTATCTAGCGCTCTTGCTTCAAATATTATTTGTTCGCTTGCAGCACTTATGCAGAATGCACCAAACCTTAAAAAATTAATTGAAGGTGTAAAAAACTTAAAACTCCCGAAAGGGCGCATGGAGTTAATAAAACTTAATAAAGAAAATTACTGTTGTATAGATTATGCACATACCCCTGAAGCTCTTGAATGTGCTCTTAGAGAATTGAAGGCATCATTCGATGGGAAGTTATACTGTGTTTTTGGTTGTGGGGGAGAAAGAGATAGACTGAAAAGACCACTAATGGGATCTATTGTTGAGAAATATTGTGATAAGGGAATCCTTACTAACGATAATCCTAGATCTGAAAATGAGAACGTAATATTTAAGGAAATTTTATCTGGCGTAAAAGATCCAGCCAACTTTATACAAATAAAAGATAGAGAAGAGGCCATACTATATGGTCTTGATTCAACACATAAAAATAGTTCAAAAAATATTTTATTGGTGGCGGGGAAGGGTCATGAAACTTATCAAGAAATTAAAAATAAGAAGCTTAATTTTAATGATAAAGAAGTTATCTTCAAATATTTAAGAGGGTCTGATGCAGGGTAAATTTGAACTTTTAGATATTGCAAAGAAAGGTAAGGCAAAGTTACATGGTAATTCTCTTCAGGTTAATGGGTTTAGCATTGATAGTAGAACTCTTCAGCATGGTGAGATTTATATAGCATTAAAAGGAAAGAACTTTGATGGTAAAGATTTTGTGGATGAGGCAATTACTAAAGGTGCACAAGCTGTAGTAGCAGATAATTATTTTGATTCTAAAGTGCCTTTATTGGTTGTTAAAGATACTGAAGACTTCTTAAAAGATTTAGCCTTAGCAAATAGATTAGAATTTAAAGGTCCGGTTATTGGAGTCACTGGTAGTAATGGAAAAACCTCATCTAAAGAAATAATAGCTTCTTTACTGCCTTCAGGGATGACATATCATAAGACTATTGGAAATAAAAATAATCAGATAGGGTTGCCTTTGTCTTTAGCAGATTTAGATAATACTTATGATTGTTCTATCTTAGAACTAGGTACAAGTTCTCCAGGAGAGATTAGTCTCTTAGCATCTATAGCTAAGCCTGATATAGCCTTAATCACTAATGTATCTAAGAGTCATCTTAGCGGATTAGGATCTATAGATTTAATTGCAGAAGAGAAAGGCTGTATAGGAACTTTTGAAAGCAATGAGGGTGTGTTAATTCTTAATAAAGATTCCAGGTATTTTAATTATTGGAAGGACACCACTAATGCGAAGAAAGTTATTAGTTTTGGAACTAAGAAAGGAAGTGATTTTCAAGTTACTTCGATAGCTGTAGATTTTAGTAGAAATTGTACTTCTTTTGTTCTTATAAATCAGGATAAAGAAACAGAATGCAGTATTCCTGGCGTAGGATTACATAATCCATTAAATGCTGCCGGAGCTTTAGCTGTCTGTTTCACCATGGGATTGGATATGAATAAATTTGTAGGAAACCTTAAAAAAGTTGACCTACCTCAACGAAGACTATCACTTCATAATTTATCTAAGGGCTCTGTATTAATTGATGATTCTTATAATGCAAATCCTGAGTCAGTGAAGAATTCGATAGACACTTTATCTGCTTCAAATTACCAAAATAAAGTAATTGTTTTAGGAGAAATGCTAGAACTAGGAAAAGATGCCGATAAGCTTCATAAGGAAGTTTCTGAATACGCAAAAACAAGAGTAGATAGTTTTATATGCTTAGGTGAAATATGGGAGGAAGGAGTACATCATTTTGGTGAAGATGGAATCTTATTTTTATCCAAGGAAGAACTAATCGATCATGTGTCTTCTATCATAGAAACTGATACAGTTATTCTAGTGAAAGGCTCTAGATCTACTAGAATGGATATAGTTTCTGATAAATTGAAGGATTTCTAATGTTGTTACCCTTATTTGATTACCTTGCTGATTATTTTGGACCTTTTAGGGTTTTTGAGTTTATTACTGTTAGAGCTATAGCAGCAACATTATCTGCTTTGCTCTTTTCTTTGATATTGGGGCCGAAATTTATTAATAGAATGAGAGATAGTCAGGTCGGTCAAGTTGTAAGAGAAGAAGGACCTGAAACTCATCTAATTAAACAAGGCACTCCTACTATGGGAGGAACTCTTATCCTTAGCTCTATATTCATAAGTACCATTCTTTGGGGAGATCTATTTAATAGATATTTATGGGTAGCTGTGGGATTAACAACTTCATTCGGTGTCTTGGGTTGGTTTGACGATAGGTTAAAAATTAAACACAAGTCTAGTGATGGTATCTCTGCGAAACAGAAGATATTTTGGCAAAGCATTTTTGCTTTAATAGGCTGTTTTTATCTATTCTATAGCCATGTAAATATTGAAGAGATAAGTTTGATTGTACCTTTCTTCAAGGATATCTCTATACCTCTTGGCATGGGTTTTGTAGTTATTTCTTATTTTGTAATTGTCGGAACAAGTAATGCTGTGAATTTAACTGATGGTTTAGATGGATTGGCAATTTTACCTTGCGTTATGGTAGCAGCTGGTCTTGGTCTAATAGGATATGTTTCTGGAAACATAATCTATTCTGATTTTCTGAATATTCCTTACTTACCAGGAACGGGAGAAATGTTAGTCTTCTGTGGTGCCTTAATGGGTTCAGGCATAGGTTTCTTATGGTTTAACACCTATCCTGCTCAGGTTTTTATGGGTGATGTTGGCTCTTTATCTCTTGGAGCGGCTTTAGGTACTGTTGCAGTAATTATAAGACACGAATACGTTTTATTCATTATGGGAGGTCTGTTTGTCATTGAAGCCCTTTCGGTGATAGTTCAGGTTATTTCATTTAAGTTGACAGGTAAAAGAGTCTTTAAAATGGCACCTTTACATCATCACTATGAATTAAAAGGATGGCCAGAGCCAAGAGTAATAGTTAGGTTCTGGATTATAACTTTTATGTTGGTTTTGTTAGGTTTAGCCATGCTGAGATTACGTTAACTTATTTGGCAAGTTGAACAAAAAACATTTAATTTTGGGCTATGGTGATACTGGGGTAAGTATCGCAAAATATTTACATAATCAAAGTGTTCCTTTTATTGTGATGGACTCTCGAGAAGGTTTAGATTGTCAATGGCTCATGGATAATGATTACGAATTTATTAACGGATTTAATGTAGATATCTTAGATCAAGTTGAAAAAGTTTATCTAAGTCCCGGAATTTCAATAAATAATCCTGTCTTAATACGAGCTAAGTCTCTAAATAAAGAAGTTGAGACAGACATTGATATTTTCTTGAGAATACAAACGTGTTTTAAGATTTTAATTTCAGGAACTAATGGGAAAACAACGGTTACCTCTATGGCTCATAAACTTTTTTCGGATTACTTATTAGAAAATAAAGTGCTGACTCTAGGTAATATAGGCAATCCAGTTTTAAATAACCTTAGTAAGGATATTGAAATAGCACTTATAGAAGTTTCTAGTTTTCATCTTGAGTTAAGTTCATCAATTTCTTCTGATATTTCAGTTCTTCTTAATGTTTCCCAGGATCATTTAGATAGGCATTCTTCTTTTGATGAGTACAAAAAGGTTAAAAAAAAGATATTCAATAAATCAAAACTAAAAATTAAAGAGAGCAGCTCAGATTTGAGTACTGAAGGATGTTTTTATTATAAAGATATCTTCAATGAATACATTCATTGTTTTGATGGTTTAAGCGATATATGGGCTCAGCATAATATAGAAAATATCAAAGCAGCCATTTCTATACTTTTAGCTTACTTAATTTGTGTAGAAGAGTTAAGTTTTGAAGACAGGTCTAATTGGGAAATTTTTATTAAGGATTGTTTAAATATTCTTAATACCTTTAATCGGTTACCTCATAGGTTCGAAACTTTGGGTTCTAAAGAAGGGATAACTTATATAAATGATTCTAAAGCAACAAACATTTCTTCTACTTTAAAAGCTCTTAACTCTTTGCAGGATAGATACGGGGATCGCAAGGTTATCTTGCTCTGTGGCGGTGATTCTAAAGGACAAGACTTAAATGAATTAAGGACTATACCGACAAGCTTATTAAAGAAAGTTTATATTTTTGGTTTGGATAAAGATTTGATAGCTTCTTATTTAAGAGATTTTGTAGATGTCATACAAGTAAAAGATATGAAAGAAGCGTTGAGTCTGGTGGTTGAAGAGACTTCGAATGGAGATGTTATTCTTCTTTCACCAGCTTGTTCTAGTACTGACATGTACAACGACTATAAAGAGAGAGGAGAGGAATTTAGAAGGTTAACAAATTTTATTTAAGTATATGAGCAATGCAAAAAACCTCTTAAATTCAATTGATTTTTCAAAAGTAGATTATATCTTTCTTTCCTTGTTTCTTTCTTTATCTATTTGTGGATTATTGATTTTAGCGTCGGCCTCTGTGCAGTTCTCTGATTCGATTACAGGTTCGCCTTTTAGCATGTTATTAAAGCAATTTTTTCACTTAATTGTGGGGTTCTTCTTGTTAATAGTCATTAGTTTTACATCGCTAACAATATGGGAAAAATTGGACAGATGGCTGCTTTTTTTTGGTATATTTCTTTTACTTTTAGTTTTTGTACCAGGGATTGGGGTAGAAGTTAATGGCGCTAATCGATGGATAAGATTGGGTGGTTTTGGGTTGCAACCATCTGAGGTTATGAAATTTATTAGTATTGTTTATATATCAGCTTATTCGGTTAGAAGAATCACAGATCTACAGACGCACTGGTTTGGTTTCTTTAAGCCTGCCTTTCTTATAATTATGGTAGCTTCACTAATTCTCTTACAACCTGACTTAGGAACTTCTGCTGTTATTTTTTTAACTGTATTAGGTATTCTTTTTATTGCAGGAGTCCATCTAAAACAATTTTTACTGGTTCTGTCTTTAGCTCTATTAGGCGTCTCGGCTTTAATAATCTTTGTTCCTTGGAGGTGGGAAAGAATAATTTCGTTTACTGATCCCTGGAGCGATCCTTTTGGAACTGGCTATCAATTAACTTTATCCCTTATGTCTATAGGAAGAGGAGATTGGTTTGGTGTTGGGCTTGGAGAAGGTTTAATGAAAATGGGATATCTTCCTGATGCACATACAGATTTTATCTATTCTGTTTTAGTTGAAGAAATCGGTTTGTTAGGGGGGATAACAGTAATAAGCTTACTATTTGGTTTAGCTTTCAGGTGCTTTTATATTGCTAAAAGAGCTCTAATAAAGAATCAATACTTTGGTTTTTTTGCTGCTTACGGAGTTGCTATCCTAATTGGATTGCATACTTTTATAAATGTAGGTGTAGCTACAGGTTTATTACCTACAAAAGGATTAACCCTTCCTTTTATAAGTTATGGGGGAACTAATCTATTAGTAATGTGTTCGCTTATAGGGCTAGTATTAAGAATTGATTATGAGACCAAAGCAGCAATGCCTGTTGCTAGCTTCTCTAGAAGGGCATCTTGATGAAAATTTTTATTGTAGCGGGAGGAACGGGTGGTCATGTCTATCCTGCATTATCTGTTGCCAGAGAATTTAAAAAGAATTCTTCAAAAGTTTTTTGGGTAGGGAAGAAATTTTCTTTAGAAGAAAAGATTGCTAAAGATGAAGAATTTAAATTCTTAACATTAAATACATCCGGCTATCAAGGTAAAAATATTCTCGGAAAGGTTAAAGCCATTTTTGAACTTAGTACTGCTTTAATTAAAGCTCTTTATTTATTGAGTACCATAAAGCCAGACATTGTATTTTCTACGGGAGGCTATATGAGTCTTCCTGTGGGTTTTGCTGCATATTGTTTAAGAATCCCCCTATTCATCCATGAGCAAAATAGTGTTCCTGGGTTATCCAATAGAATCCTAAGTAAGCTTTCAAAAATCACCTTTGAAGGATTCCCTAATTCTTTCAGGAATACAAATAACAGCATATTTGTTGGTAACCCTCTTAGGGAAGAGATATTTAGACAGCCAAAAGAAAAGGATAAAGAAGATACAGACTGTGAACCTTTTAATATTCTTGTGCTCGGTGGCAGTCAAGGCTCTTCCCAATTAAACCTTCTTTTTGTTGACGCATTAAAAGTCGCTGATAATTCAAATTACTGGAACATTGTGCACCAGACTGGTGCTAAAGAATTAAAAACAATTGAAGCAAAATATTTAGATAATGGAACTAAATACAAAGTACTAGAATATATTGAGAATATTGGTCAGGAGTACCAGAAAGCTGATTTGGTAATAGCTAGATCTGGTGCTATGACCGTTAGTGAGATTGCAGCTCTAGGCAAACCTTCAATTCTATTACCTTTACCGTGGGCAACAGATAATCATCAGTACTATAATGCGTTTTACCTTAAAGAATTAGGAGCTGCAGAGATAGTTGAGTCCAATATAGATAATGCCAAGATCCTTTCAAAACTTATCTCTGATCTAGCACAAGACAAAGAAAGAAGATTACAAATGGGTCATAATGCTAAAGATGCCTTCAGATCTTCATCATCAATAGAAATCTATAAATTTATCAATGAAAAAATCTAGATTAGGACTATCAAAAATATTCTTTGTTGGAATAGGCGGAAGCGGCATGAGCGGCATAGCAGAGGTGCTTATAAATTTAAACTATGAAGTTTCAGGCTCTGATATTTCTGATTCAGAAATAATAGATAGATTAAGAATAAAGGGTGCTAAAGTTTTTATTGGTCATAAAGCTTCGAATATAGACCAAGCTGAGATGTTAGTAATTTCAAGTGCTATAGATAAAAAAAATCCTGAATTAATAGAAGCAAAGTTAAAGGGGATACCTGTTCTAGCTAGAGCAGAAATACTCTCTAGCCTTATGAATATGAAAAGAGGAATAGCAATAGCTGGAACTCATGGAAAAACAACTACTACAAGTTTAGTTGCCTCTATACTTACAGAAGCTGGTTTAGACCCAACGTTTATAAATGGTGGAATTATTAATAGTTTTGCTTCTAACGCCAAATTAGGAAAAGGGGACTACCTTGTAGCTGAAGCTGATGAAAGTGATAAGTCCTTTTTAATGTTGCAACCCTCTTTGGCTATCATTACTAATATAGAGGCGGATCATCTTATTAATTATGACAATAGCTTCGATAACCTTCGTCAGGCTTTCTTGGACTTTGTAAAGAGATTACCTTTTGATGGACTCTTAATAAGTTGTGGTGATGATCCTGAAATTAGGAATCTACTACCTGAATTTTCTAGATTTAATTTGACGTATGGTTTTGATGAATCAAATGATTACGTCTTAAGTAATTATAAATCAAATAACTTTAGATCCACTTTCTCGTTAAGTCATGAAAATCAATTAATTTCTATAGATCTTAATATGCTAGGAAGGCATAACGCTCTTAATGCAAGTGCTGCATGCGTATTAGCTCTAGAAGAAGGAGTTGATGTTTTAAAGATTCAACATGCCTTAAAGAATTTTATGGGAATCAATAGGCGCATGCAGGTACTAGGCGATATAAAGATTAAGAATTCTATTTCAACACTTATAGACGACTATGGCCATCATCCATCTGAAATTAGAAGCACAATAGATTCCATCCGAGAGTCGCATCCAGAAAAGAAATTAACAATGGTGTTCCAGCCTCACAGATATTCGAGAACTAAGGACCTGTTTGAGGAATTTATTGAAGTCCTGCAAACAGTTGATCAACTAATTTTGTTAGATGTTTATTCAGCTGGTGAAGAATTAATTAAGAATTATGAAAGTAAGGATTTATTAAGAAGATTAAGAAAAACAGCTCTGAAGGTTTGCTTGTCAGAAGAATCTACATTAGACAGCTCTATAGTCGAAGCATTAGGAAACGATGAAGGTATTTTACTAATGCAAGGAGCAGGAAATATTTCTAAATTTTCAGAGTCTATAGTAAAGAATTTTGGTAATTAGATGAAAGAGTTAAATCCAACTTTTCTAGCTAATAAAGAGGTAGTTGTTCTTATGGGGGGATGGTCTGCGGAAAGAGAAATATCATTAAAATCTGGAAACGCTGTATTAAAAGCTTTAAAAGAAATGAATATTAACTCAAGAGCAATAGATCTAATATCTCCGGAAAAATCTGAATTGCTTGACGAACATTTTGATATTGCATTTATAGCCCTTCATGGTCGAGGAGGTGAAGATGGTTTTATTCAAGAGTTATTAAGTAAGCGAGGTATCTTATTTACTGGCAGTAAGGCTCAAGCTTGCGAATTAGCAATGAATAAAATTGAAACAAAGAAAATATGGAGAGATATTTCTTTGCCAACTCCAGATTTTGTAGAAATTATAAAAGCGGGACAACCTGATATGCAGATAATACCGCACTTGTCTGGAACTGAGGATATAACCGCGTTGCATAAATCCTTTGTTGTTAAGCCAGCTAACGAAGGTTCAAGTTATGGGATCAGTATAGTAAAACCTGGACAAGGTAGTCTTGATGAAGCAATGAAAGAAGCAGTTAAGTTTGATGAAACTATCCTAGCTGAAGCATACGTTGAAGGTGTTGAGATTACAGTAACCATATTAGGGGATCAGGTTTTAGCTCCTATTTCCATAGAGACAGAAAGACCTTTCTACGATTATGAAGCAAAGTATTTAAGTAAGAAGACTAATTATTTATTAGCAAACTTAAGTCCTAACGAGCTAAATAACCTTAAAGAATTTTGTTGGCATGCATTTTCTTCTTTGGGATGTGAAGGATGGGCAAGGGTTGATCTAATTCAAGACAATCAAAAGAATTTTCAACTAATTGAAATTAATACAGTACCAGGTTTAACAGAAACTAGTCTGGTACCAAAGTCTGCAGCATTTGAAGGTATTAGTTTTAATCAATTGGTTCTTAAGATATTACATTTATCTTGCGCTACGACTTAGCCTCAAATAGAATGCTCATCTTTATTACCTTACTCCACGCTTAAAGTGGGAGTTAATAACCAAGGGGTACACATGCGGCATTACGAAATAGTATTTTTAGTTCATCCTGATCAATCAGATCAATCACCTTCAATAATATCTAAGTTATCTTCTTTAGTTACCGATTCTGGAGGAACAGTTCATCGCTCAGAGAATATTGGTAATAGAAGACTGGCTTATCCTATACAAGATCAATTCAAAGCTTCTTATGCTCTTTTAAATATAGAGTGTAGTCAGATAGCAGTTGATGAGATTAAGAATTCATTTAAATTTAATGATTCAGTTATTAGAAGTTTAATTCTTAATTCTGAAGAAGCCCATACAGATGATTCAGCACTTTTAAATCAAACTAGAGAAGATAGTGAAAAAGAAAGTTATGAGGAAGAAAAACAGAGAAAGTATCAAGAAGAAAAGGCATTAAAAGAAAAGAGACAATTAAAAGAAACTAAAATATCTCGAGAACTAGCTAAAACAGAATCAACTGAAACAGAAGAAACTCCGGAACAAGCTAAAACAGATTCAACTGAAACAGAAGAAACTGAGAAATAAAAATGGCAAAGAAACAAAAGAAAAATTTTAAAAGAAGAAGAACTGAGTTTGATAACCGGCCTAAGTTTTGTAAATTTACATCATTAGGTATTAAGGAAGTAGATTTTAAGGATATTAAATTATTGAAGGAATATATTACTGAAACTGGAAAGATTATTCCTGCAAGGATGACAGGTACTTCAGCTAAATATCAAAGACAGTTAAATAAAGCAGTAAAAAGAGCACGTCATTTAGCTCTACTACCCTACACAGATTCACATTACTATTAGAAAATATGGAATTAATATTATTAGAACAAGTCGTTAAGCTAGGTGAACCAGGAGATCTGGTCAATGTTAAGTCTGGTTATGGTAGGAATTTTTTAATTCCTTCTGGAAAAGCCGTAAGAGCAGATGAAACTAATAAAGCTGAATATGAAGAAAGAAAGTCGACCCTTTTATTGGCTGAAGCTAATAGAAAAGAAGCTGCCCTGAAACTAGGTGCTGAATTAGAAGGAATTAAAATAAAATTATTGGTTGCTGTATCTGAAGAAGGAACTCTGTATGGATCTATAGGAACAAGAGAAATTTCTGAAGCAATCACTGAACAAGGCCTAAATGTAGAAAAGAGTGCTGTAAGGCTACCCGAAGGAGCTTTAAAAGAAGTTGGAGATTATAAATTAGACATAGAACTTCATCCAGAAGTTGTTCAATCGATTTCAATTACCATTGAACCCCTATTAGAAGAATAAGATTTAAATATTCATTGATTTATTTTCTACTAATGGGAGAATAAATATTCGAATTAAAATAATTTATTCTCTTGTTTTATGGTCCAAGAAATATTTCAAAATAAAGAATTACCTTTCTCGATAGAAGCGGAAAAAGCAGTCTTGGGTGGAATTATGCTCAAGAATGAATCTTGGGATTTGGTGCATGTGCTTATTAAAGAAAATGATTTCTATAAAGACGAGCATAAGTTGATCTTTAAGACGATTTACAATTTACAAGATGAAGGCAAACCTATTGATGTCATAACAGTTCAGGAGGCCATTGAAGGAAATGGAGATCTTCCAAAATTAATCAACTCAGGAGGCAAGGACTACTTAACTCTTCTTGCAAGAGAAACTCCCAGCGTAGCAAATATTGAGAGTTATGCAGATATTATTAAACAAAGGTCAAACCTTAGAAAATTAATAATAACTGCCGAGAATATTTCAAAAATAGCTAAAGAATCGGATGCTTCGGGTAGCGACAGAGTTATTGATGAAGCTGAAGAAAGTATTTTAAGTTTAAGAGATGATGTTAGTAGATCAATTGGACCTAGAACTACTAAAGAGCTTTTAGGTCCAGTCTATGCTGAAATTCAAGAAGCAGCTGAAAGTGGTAATTCGCTTGTGGGAGTTAGTACTGGATTTACAGATATTGACGAGATAACTTTGGGTTTACAAAAATCAGATCTAATTATTATTGCCGGAAGACCTTCTATGGGGAAGAGTGCTTTAGGATTTAATATTATTGAGAATGTTGCTAAACAAACTGATCAAACTGTTCTTCTATTTAGTATGGAGATGTCTTCGGAGCAAGTTATACGAAGGTTTATAGCAAGTATTTCAAATATAGATATCCAACGAATTATGAGAGGTCAATTAAAAGAAGCAGATTGGGAGGGTATTGATAAGGCATTATCTATATTAAGTAAAAAGAACATTTTGATTGATGACACACCTGCGCTTTCTCCAACTGAAGTAAGAGCAAGAGCTAGAAGAGTTAAACGTGAAAATCCAGATCTAGCACTGATAGTTATAGACTATATCGGCTTAATGCAAGTTCCAGGAAGAGGGGATAACCGAGTACAGGAGGTTAGTGAGATTAGTAGATCTCTCAAAGCCTTAGCTAAAGAGCTAAATGTTCCTATTATTGGACTTTCTCAATTAAATAGGGCGGTTGAATCACGACCAAATAAAAGACCGATCTTAGCTGATTTGAGAGATTCAGGTGCTATTGAGCAAGATGCTGATGTAATAGCCTTTGTTTATAGGCATGAATATTATGATGAGAGTGATCTAGAAAGTCGAGGGCAGGCAGAAATAAATATAGCAAAACAAAGGAATGGTCCTACAAAAACAACTAAGTTAGCTTTTAGAAGAGAAATTGCAACTTTCCAAAACTTAGCTAAAAGCGATAGATTTCCAGGCCAGTTTTACGATGAAAACGAGGATGATTAGTAATTAAAAATGAAAGTAAAATATACGGAAGAAACGCCAAGAAAAATTCTTGATTTCAATCAAGAAGGATTAGAACTAAGTCCTAAGGATGTAGAAGATGTTGCAGAGATTTTTCGAACCCCTCTCACGGGTGCTTACAACTGGGATTATACAATTCAAGATAATAGGATTTCTAAATTATATGAATTAGGTAAGAAACTTAATTGGAATGCTTCATTAGATATTGACTGGGATAGACCTCTTATTGTTTCAGATGAGATTCCAGAGATGTTTTGGGATGAATATCCACCATATAAAGTTTTAAGTGATGATAGAAAAAGAGAATTTCTTAGACACAGAGGGGCAAGTCAATTTAGCCAATTTCTACATGGAGAACAAGGCGCCCTTTTAGTTGCTTCTCAACTTGTTTCTTGCGCTCCTACCTATCAAGCTAAACTATATGCAGCTTCACAGGCTTTTGATGAAGCTAGACATGTAGAAGCCTTTAATAGGTATATACAACGAAGGTCTAAGCTCAGGTATCCAATTGGTTCAGGATTGAAGAGCCTCCTTGATAAAATTTTAACTGATGAACGCTGGGATCTTAAGCTTATTGGTATGCAGATTATTATTGAAGGGTTAGCTTTAGCTGCATTCAATACTGCTAAAGCTGTAACGCCGGATCCAGTTCTCAGAGATATTCTTCATCTTATCATTAGAGATGAAGCAAGACATGTCACTTTCGGAGTGAATTACCTAGAAGATTATATTGAGAATTTATCTGAAGAAGAAAGAGAAAATAGAGCCCTGTTTGCTTATGAAGCTTGTGTAATTAGTAAAGAAAGATTATTTCCTACTGATGTATTCAGAAAATTTGGTTGGAATGAAAATGAAGCAAGAGACTTCTCAAATAATGCTGGCTTTGCTCTTGAATTTCAAAGATTACTTTTTTCTAGAGTTGTTCCGAACTTATCAAGAATTGGATTATTAACAGAAAAAATAAGACCTCTATATGACAAACTTGGGGTGCTAGAATTTGAATCTTATTCAACGGACGCAGATATTTCTTGGGCAGAACTAGAAAAGCCGTTGGATTTATCTGCATAAATAAATAGCTTTTTCTTGTTGTCTATTCAGGTATTTGTTAATCTGTCCTCCCATCTTTAAGAAGATTTAATTACACTTCTTCTTATAGTTATATTAGATGGAAAATACTAAAACTCGCTTTATATTTGTAACTGGTGGTGTTGTCTCATCACTAGGTAAAGGCATTGCTTCTGCTTCATTGGGTGCAATTTTAGAAAGTAGAGGTCTTTCGGTAACAATCTTAAAGTTAGACCCATATATTAATTTAGATCCTGGGACTATGAGTCCGTTTCAGCATGGTGAAGTCTTTGTTACTGATGATGGTTCCGAAACAGATCTTGATTTAGGTCATTATGAACGTTTTCTAAAGACAAAAATGTCAAAAGTTAATAATTTTACTACGGGTCAAATTTATGAAAAAGTTCTGAAAAATGAAAGAAAGGGTGACTATTTAGGAGGTACGGTGCAAGTCATACCTCATATCACTGATGAAATAAAAAGAAAAGTTATTGAAGGAGCAGGAAAATCACAGGTAGCTATAGTGGAGATAGGTGGGACGGTAGGAGACATTGAATCTCAACCATTTCTTGAAGCGATAAGGCAAATGAAATTACAATTAGGTCAAGAAAGAACACTGTTTATACATTTAACCTTAGTTCCTTATTTAGTATCCGCTGGAGAAACAAAAACTAAACCAACTCAACATTCTGTCAAAGAGATGCTTTCACATGGATTGCAACCTGATATATTAATTTGTAGATCAGATAATGTTATGTCTGATGAAGATAAAGAAAAAATAGCCCTATTCACAAATGTCCAGAAGAAGGCCGTAATATCAATGCCAAATGTAGATTCAATTTATAAGATTCCGTTAGAGCTAAATAATCAAAATGTAGATGAGCTGGTTGTAAAAAAATTAGGACTCAAGTGTTCTAAGGCAGACCTTACTGATTGGAAAAAGGTTGTAGAAGCTGATCTGAATCCAAAAGGATTTGTAAGTATAGCTATGGTAGGTAAATACACAGAACTCGTTGATGCCTATAAATCTTTAAATGAAGCTTTAAAGCATGGTGGGCTTCAGCACCAATTAAAGATTAATATTGATTATGTTGATTCTGAAACTCTTAATAAGAATAATGTTGCAAAGCTTCTAGAAGGTTTTGATGCAGTTTTAGTACCTGGTGGCTTTGGAGAAAGAGGAATTGAGGGGATGATACTGGCAGCTAAATTCGCAAGAATGAATAAGATACCTTACCTTGGTATCTGCCTAGGCTTGCAAGTAGCTGTTATTGAGTTTGCAAGAAATGTTCTTAAATTAAGAGATGCCAACAGCAGTGAATTTAATGAAGACACTAACCACCCAGTTATCGGTTTAATTCATGAATGGATTGACTCGGACGGGTCAGTAGAAAAAAGAGATGTAACTTCAGATTTAGGCGGCACCATGAGGTTGGGGTCTCAAGAGTGTTTATTGTCAGCAGAATCTATAACTAGGTCTTTGTATAATAAAGATATAATCAAAGAAAGGCACAGGCATCGCTATGAGGTCAATAATAATTATGTAGATAATCTTTCCTCTTCAGGGCTAAACGTAGTTGGCAGATCAAAGGACAAGAATCTGGTTGAGGTAGTTGAGCTAGCGAATCACCCTTGGTTTGTTGCATGTCAATTCCATCCTGAATTTACTTCAAATCCTAGAGAGGGTCATCCTTTATTTTCTGGGTTTATAAAAGCTGCTGAAGAGTCGAAGAAACAGAGAGGTTAAGATATGAATAGAGTTCAAGTAAAAGACTTAATTATTGATAATGATAAACCGTTCACATTAATTGCAGGACTTAATGTACTTGAATCTAAAGAAATAACGGAACAGGTGATCTCAGAATGTGTAAAAGTCTCTAAAGAATTGGGAATACCTTATATTTTTAAAGCTTCTTATGACAAGGCCAATCGATCTTCTGTAGATTCTTACAGAGGTCCTGGGGTTGAAAAAGGTATTGAAATATTATCCGACTTAAAAGACAAGCATGATGTTCCTATTATTTCTGATGTTCATAATGAAAGAGAAGTAGAGATTGTAAAAGATGTTCTTGATATCATACAAATACCTGCTTTTTTATGCAGACAAACAGACTTAGTTGGGGAGATTGCAAGGACTGGACTTCCAGTTAATATAAAGAAAGCGCAGTTTATGTCTCCCTCCGATATTGAGAATGTTATTACTAAATTTAAAAGTTATGGAAACGAGAAACTTTTATTATGTGAAAGAGGAACATCTTTCGGTTATAACAATCTCATTGTCGACATGATAGGACTTGCTAATCTTAAATCTTATAATCATCCTGTTATTTTTGACGTAACTCATTCACTTCAAAAACCAGGAGGTTTGGGAGATAAAACTGCAGGAAGAAGAAAAAATGTTCTAGATTTAGCTAAGTCTGGAATGGCTTTGGGTCTTGCAGGACTATTCTTAGAAACTCATCCTGATCCTGATCAAGCTAAATGTGATGGTCCTTGTGCATTGCCATTAAGTTATTTAAAAGAATTTCTTTCTCAAATTAAATCTTTAGATGATTTAGTAAAATCATTTGAAGCACTTGACTTAGAATAGAATGTCTAAAAATTCTATAAAACATATTAAAGCCTATGAAGTATTGGATTCTAGAGGTAATCCTACTGTTGCAGCAGAAGTTACTTTATCCAATGACATGCGATCAATGGCTTTTGTGCCCTCTGGAGCTTCAACTGGTAAATATGAAGCCATAGAGAAGAGAGATATAGATAGTTCAAGGTATTTTGGTAAAGGTGTACTTGAAGCAGTAGATACCATCAATACAGATATAAATTTGATTCTTCAAGGCAAAGATCCTTCTGCTATAAAAGAAATAGATAATCTCTTAATAGAGTCTGATGGGACAACAAATAAAAGCAATTTTGGAGCCAATGCAATACTTGGCGTCTCAATAGCTTGTTCAAAAGTAGCAGCTCAAATGCAAAACATGGAGCTATATAACTTTATTCATCTTAAAGCCAAAGAAGATTTTGATTGTAATATTACACAAAAGCTTCCAGTCCCTATGATGAATATTCTTAATGGGGGAGCTCATGCAGATAATCCGATTGATTTTCAAGAGTTTATGATTCAACCAAGAGGATTTGAGTCTTTCTCAGATTCTTTGCGATCTGGAGTAGAAATTTTTCAAACCCTGAAGGGAATACTTAAGGATAAGAATCTAAGTACTGCTGTTGGAGATGAAGGTGGTTTTGCACCAAATCTGGATTCTCCTAAAGTGGCTTTGGATTTAATAATGCAATCCATTGAAAAATCAGGCTATATGCCGGGGGAGCAGGTCTTCCTTTGCCTGGATGTTGCAGCAACAGAATTCTATAAAGACTCAATCTATAATATGAAGGGCATGAATCAAGAATTTACTTCCGATGATATGGTTTCATATTTAAAGGATTTAAGATCAAATTATCCTATCTCATCTATTGAAGATGGTCTTGATCAAGATGATTGGCAAGGGTGGATCAATTTAACTTCAAGAATTGGAGAAGACACGCAAGTAGTAGGAGATGATCTCTTTGTGACTAATCCTCTAAGAATAAATGAAGGGATTGAAAAAAAGGCTGCTAATGCAGTATTGGTAAAGTTAAATCAGATAGGAACTCTTTCTGAAACAATAAATGCTATTCAGACTGCCTCAAGCCATAATTTTGATTCAATTATTTCTCATAGATCTGGTGAGACGGAAGATTCTTTCATAGCTGATTTTTCAGTAGCTATGGGAACTGGCCAGATTAAAACCGGGGCTCCTTCAAGGTCGGATAGGGTATCTAAATACAACAGACTTCTTTTAATTGAGAAACAATCATCTTTATGCTTCGGTTAGTTGAATTCTTAAAGAAAGTAGCTTTTAAAGACTTTAAGTTCTATGCGGCTATTTCCTTTCTATTTTTAATCATTTTCTTTACTCAAAAGAATTTATGGTTTGGAGATCAAAGTAAGGCTGATTTAAGAAACTTAGAAAAAGAGATACTAATACTATCCGAAGAAAGACTTAAACTTGAAAATCAAAATAAACTCCTTGAAGAAGAAAAAATTAAGCTTAGTTCAGGGAGGGAAGCTATAGAAGGCTTGGCAAGATCTGAACTTGGTCTAATTAAACCGGGTGAGAGATTTTACATTTTTGAGCCTTTTAAGAAGGAAGACATATCTAAAAAACCAGAAATAAATTGATTAACCCATTTGTAGCTATATTGCCTTCAGCAGGTTTAGGTGAGAGATTTAACTCTGATAAACCTAAGCAGTATTCTTTGATTAGCAGTAAAACCGTTATGGAATTTAGCTTAGAACCCTTATTAGATTTTTCTGAATGCCTAGGGATTTGCATACCAGTGTCAGAAAATGATAGTTATTGGAAGTCTCTTGATATAGCAAATAATCCCAAGATAAGTTTTATTGAAGGTGGAGAAACTAGACTATCGTCAGTGCAACTTGCTGTTAATTATTGGAAGTCTTCTTCATTAGATTATATGAATATATTGATCCATGACTCTGTAAGGCCTTGTGTAAGAAGTTCAGATATTAGGGCTATGCTAGAAAGTTTTTCGATTAGTGGAGACCACGGCGCTATACTTAGCAGCCCTGTCACAGATACCTTAAAAGAAGCTTATGAAATTGATGGTTACATAAAAAGAACTATTGATCGGAAAAATCTTTGGAAGGTTTTTACTCCTCAGATTTTTGAAAAAAGAGTTCTTGAAGAAGCTTTTAATAATTTAAAAGAGGAACAAAATTTTACTGATGAATCTGGAATGGTAGAAGAATCTTTTGGAAAAATAAAAACTTATAATGGAGCTCCTGATAATATTAAGATTACTTTCTCTGAAGACATAAATTTAGCAAAATCAATATTAATTACGCAAGGGAGAATAACTGAATGAAAATAGGCCATGGGTACGATGCTCATAGATTAGTTTCTGGTACCGGTGTAACTCTGGGAGGAGTTTCTATTGCTTGCGACTATTCAATAGAAGCACATTCTGATGGAGATCTTATTGTTCACGCCTTAATTGATGCCCTCCTTGGAGCTGCAGGTTATGGGGATATTGGAACCTTCTATCCTACTAATGATAATAAATTTAAAGATATCTCAAGTAGAGAGCTTTTGAGAGATGTGGTCTCTAAGTTAAACAACAATAATTTATCTGTTCAGAATGTTGACATAACTTTTATAGGCCAAGAGCCTCAGCTAAATCAATTTATAGATTTAATAAAAGAGAATTTATCAAAAGATTTGTGCGTAGATATCAAATCAGTTAATTGTAAGGCCACAACAACAGATTTCCTTGGATTTGAAGGAGAGAAAAAAGGTTTGTCTTGTCATGCAGTCGCTTTAATAGATTAAATCTATGCTAAAAATTCTTATTTCAAATGATGACGGAGTAGATGCTCCAGGTATTAATTGCCTGTATGATCATTTAAAGGAAATTGCAGAAGTTTTTGTTGTTGCTCCTGAAACAAATCAAAGCGGTTCTGGTTCATCTCTTACTACAAATAGACCCATGAAGGTTAAGGATTTCAAGGAGAATTTTAAGTCTCTAAACGGAAAGCCTGTTGATTGTGTTCATTTAGGAATACATGAAATTTGTCCTTGGAAGCCAGATTTAGTTATTGCAGGTATAAATCTAGGTGCAAATATGGGAGAAGATATTTTGTATTCTGGAACTGTAGGGGCTGCGTTAGAAGCATCGGAATTGCCACTTCCCTCAATAGCTATATCTGCAGCTGCCTTCGGGCAGCCTGGCTCAAGGGAAGAAGTGGAACCTAACTATGAGACAGCAGCGCAATTAGCTAAACAAGTTGTTCATCATATAAAGTCTTTAGCCATAAATCCCTGCATTACCTTAAACATTAATGTTCCTAATGTTCCGTATAGAGGAGATTTAAAGTTGGTTCATACTAAAATAGGTACTTGGGGACCTAGAAACCCTCCTAAGAAGATTAGGAATTCAAAGGGGAATGTAGAGTATTGGACTTCACATCGTGATAATTATCCTTCAAATGATTCTGAATCTGATATAGCCACTTTAGAACGAAATGAAGTCTCGATTACTCCTATTTCACCTAATTTTCTATCTAAAGATTCCTTGGATGTTTTAGGTGGATGGTTAAAGGGAGCTATTAATTCATGAGTGCCCAAGAAAAAATACTAGGAAAAGGTATGACTTCCCTTAGAACTAGACAGCGTTTAGTTGAGCGCTTAACAAACCAAGGGATAAGTGATGTGAGGGTTTTGGAGGCTATGAGGGACACCCCAAGGCATTTGTTTCTTGATGAAGCTTTAGCCTCAAGAGCATACGAAGACTTAGCCTTGCCTATAGGTCATCAACAAACTATTTCTCAACCTTATATAGTTGCTAAGATGACGGAAGCGCTAATTCAAGGAGAAAAATTATCTTCAAAGCCTTTAGAAACTGTTTTAGAGATAGGGACAGGTTGTGGATATCAGACCGCTATACTTTCTAAATTTTCTGATAGGGTAATTAGTATTGAAAGGATTAAACCCCTTCACGAAAGAGCAAAATTAATACTTAAAGCTTTAAAAATAAGAAATATTGAGCTATTTCATGATGATGGTTCTAGATTTGAGAAGATAACAAAGAAATACGATGCAATTTTATCAGCAGCAGCTCCTTTAGCTGCGCCAGAATATTTATATAAATCTCTTAAATTAGGAGGAAAACTTATTATTCCTATTGGCAATGCATTTAGTCAAAAACTAATCCTTATAACTAGAATAAGTATAAAAGAATTTAAAACAGAAGAGCTAGAAGAAGTGCTTTTCGTACCTCTTTTAGCAGGACTTGTTAATTAATAATTGATGAAAAATTATCTCAATATTTTTCTTAAAGGTTTTGCTATGGGAATAGCTGAGATTATTCCTGGAATATCTGGAGGGACTGTCGCTTTAATTTTAGGGATTTATCATAGATTAATTAAGGCAATAAGTGAGTTTAATCTTGGTTTTTTAATTCAGATAAAATCTGGTGAATTTAAAAATGCTTTCAAGAAAATAGATTTCTATTTCTTATTGGTCATGGCCTTAGGTATGATATCTGCTGTTTTTTTGTTATCAAACCTAATAACTTACTCTTTAACTTTTTACCCTGTTTTTTTTAAATCTGTTTTATCTTCTTTGCTCTTCTGTTCATTATTTATAAGCCCAATAAGGCCAAAAGGAATAAATAAGAATTTTTTATTTGGATTAATAATATCAGTATCCGTTGCTTTTATTTTTTATGCAGTTCCATCTCCTAATCTTTCCAATATTGGTCTAGTTTATTTATTCTTCTGTGGATTTATTGCAATCTGTGCATTGGTGCTTCCAGGGATATCAGGAAGTTTTATTCTGTTGTTGTTAGGTGTTTATCCAACTGTTATAAGTGCTGTAAGAGATTTTGATATATCCATCCTGTCTGTTTTTGTTCTAGGGTGTGCTGTTGGTCTATTCTCAAGCGTAAGAGTTATTAGAAGTCTTTACGAAAAAAAAGAAGACCTTCTTTTAAGTACTTTTTTTGGATTAATATTATTTAGTATTCCTATTATCTGGAAAGGAAGTGCTTTTACGATAGATTTTCCTCAACTTTCTGAGAGTTTATTTTCTATTTTGGGAGGCTTATTAATTGGTTCTTTACTAGTTTTTACTTTAAATAAGGCTAGAGAATAATTATCTCTCAATATATTTAAATTTATTCTTTACCTCTCTCCATTGATCTGAGTCTTCTAAAGGAGCTTTTTGCTCAACAATATTAGGCCACTCCATACAAAGTTCGGCATTTAATTCAATGTAAGGTATTTGATCATCAGGTACTTCATCTTCTGAAAAGATTGCATCTAGCGGACATTCAGGCTCACAAAGAGCACAATCTATACATTCATCTGGATTAATGACAAGCATATTTGGTCCTTCATAAAAGCAATCTACAGGACAAACCTCAACACAGTCAGTTAATTTACATTTTACACAAGAATCGGCAACTATAAATGTCATATTAGTTAATTTAAGAACCAATTTTATCAGTTAAAGTATTCAACGTAACTAGTATCTAGACAAAGACTTCATTTCTGTTTTAATTAACCTCTTTTTAATTTAGGGTAAAATTTTGAATTTTAACAAACTTGAATTCTTAAGTGCTGAGTTAGGAGAGCTGCTTTTTGAAAGAAAGCTCTTTTTTACATCGGCTGAATCTTGCACAGGAGGTTGGGTAGGGCAATCAGTTACCGGCGTCCCAGGAAGTTCAAGGTGGTATGGAGCAGGTTTTATTACTTATTCAAACATAGCTAAAATGAACATTTTAGGTGTTCAAAAAGAAACTCTAAATAATTTTGGAGCTGTTAGTGAAGAGGTTGTAAAAGAGATGGTAAGAGGAGCTTTAAATAAAAGTGGGGCTCAAATAGGTGTAGCTATAAGTGGTATTGCAGGACCAAGTGGCGGTTCAGAGGAAAGACCTATAGGTACTGTATGTATAGCTTGGTTATTAGAAGGTAAAGAAATCGTTAGTTCAACAGAGCATTTTTCAGGAAACAGGAATGAGGTAAGATGTGCTACGGTAGAGTGTGCCTTATACAATTCAATAAGGCTGATAAAAGAAAATTAAATAGTACTGTTTATTTATACAGTATTTTGTATAATAGCCATAATAATTTATTTGGAGAAGAATTATGGCTCAAAAAAAGGTGACAGATATTAAAGAAGTCGATAAAACAAAACAACTAGATACAGCTCTCGGTCAAATAGAAAGACAATTTGGAGCCGGTACAGTTATGCGTATGGGTGATAAGAAACAGCAAGAGATGCCTTCTATTTCTACAGGATCTTTAGGTCTAGATATTGCTCTCGGTATAGGGGGCTTGCCAAAAGGCAGAATAGTCGAGATTTATGGACCAGAGTCTTCAGGAAAAACAACCTTAACTTTAGAAGTTATAGCGCAATGCCAGAAAATGGGAGGTACAGCAGCTTTTATAGATGCCGAGCATGCTTTAGACCCTATATATGCCAAGAAATTAGGGGTTAATATTGATGACCTATTAATTTCTCAACCCGACAATGGAGAACAAGCATTAGAAGTTGCTGACATAATGGTAGCATCTGGCGGTATAGATATATTAGTTATTGATTCAGTAGCAGCTCTTGTTCCTAAGGCTGAAATTGAAGGAGAAATGGGAGACCATCATATTGGCTTACAGGCCAGGCTAATGTCTCAAGCTCTAAGAAAAATAACCGGGAATGTCCAAAGATCTAACACTTTAGTAATTTTCATTAATCAGATCAGATATAAGATCGGTGTTATGTTTGGGAGCCCTGAGACTACAGCTGGTGGTAATGCATTAAAGTTTTATGCCTCAGTAAGATTAGATATTAGAAGAATTGGTACTGTAAAGGATGGAGATGAAGCTGTTGGTAATGAAACTAGAGTGAAAGTTGTTAAGAATAAGGTTTCACCTCCTTTTAAGCAGGCAGAATTCCAAATCCTTTACAATAAAGGCATTAATAGATTGGGTGAGATAATTGATAGAGGAGCCGATCTTGATATTATTGAGAAGGCTGGCGCTTGGTATAGCTATAACGGAGAGAAGATAGGACAAGGTAAAGCTAATTCAATTGAATTCTTAGAAGCCAATCCAAAATTACAGGACACCATAGAGAAGCAAGTCTTAGAAGCAATAAATAATAAAGACTAGAAGCTTTCATAGGGTTTTCTTTTGCTGTTTTTAGTAGAGAATCGTCCTCTACAAAAGCTTCTTATCCTACGAGAGGATGTTTTTTGTTACATAGAATGCCAACAGAATGGTAGGTAATATATCTTTAAAATAGAATTTTTTTGAACTAATATCAGTAAACTAAAATATATCTAAGAAGGAGAAAAAATGGGAAATGCATATATAGTAGGTGCAGTAAGAACACCGGGTGGAAGAAAAAACGGAAAATTAAGTAATTGGCATCCTTCTGATTTAGGAGCCTTAGTTCTAGATGAGTTGGTAGAAAGAACTGGAGCAAAAGGAGAACTAATAGACGATGTTATTTTTGGTTGCGTAAGTCAAGCGGGAGCACAATCAGGTAATGTTGCTAGAAATGCTGTTCTTGGATCTTCTTTACCGGAATCAGTTCCTGGTACTACAGTAGACAGACAGTG
>DQKS01000047.1 GCA_015660645.1 Gammaproteobacteria bacterium | reverse complement strand
GGCATGCGTCCTGCCACAGGATGAATCGCATACTTTACTTCAGCTCCGTTTGATTCAAGAAGTTCCCCTAATTCTCTAACGGCATGCTGAGCTTGTGCTACAGCCATGCCATAACCAGGTACTATTAATACGGAACTAGCTGCTTCTAAAATAAGATAAGCATCGGAAGTATTAATAGGCTTAACTTCACCTTGTTCAGCAGAACTCGTAGCTGCATTTTCTATCACTGATCCAAAACCACTAAACAAGACATTTGCTAGTGATCTATTCATGGCTTTACACATTATATTTGTAAGAATAAGACCACTAGCTCCTACCAAAGCTCCAGCAACTATTAATACATTATTTTCAATTACAAACCCTGCAGCACATGCTGCTAAGCCTGAAAAACTGTTTAGTAAGGCAATAACTACCGGCATATCAGCACCACCAATAGGGATAACAAAAAGGACCCCTAGAATCATAGCCAGTCCGCAAAGTATCAATAGCGTTTGATTAGCAGTAAACACGTCTTGCATAAAGATCATTTCGATACCAATAGCAACTATCAAAAGTAGGAGTAGGCTGTTAACTATTTGTTGACCTTTATAAAGCGTAGGTCGCCCTCCTATAATCTCAGATAACTTTCCATAAGCGATCAAGCTACCTGTAAAAGTTACGCCTCCAATAAGCACAGTTAAATATATTGGAAACAAATAATCTGAACCTCTAATAAACTCAGCTGATCCAACCAATAAACTCGCTATTCCGCCAAAACCATTAAAGATAGCTACCATTTCGGGCATAGAAGTCATTTGAACTTTGGTAGCAGCCAGGTAGCCTATGACGCCTCCTGAAATTAATCCAACCACTATCCAAGTAAAATCAATAATACTTTGATCAACTAGAGTTACGAGTACAGCTAGCAACATTCCCATTGAAGAAAATAGATTCCCTCTTCTAGCCGTATCAGGTGATCCCAACATCTTCAGCCCAACTATAAAGAGAATTGAAGCTGCTATATAAGCCACATTTACTAAAACCGTTGTGTCGAGATTATTAAGTAAATCCATATCTATTGTTTCTTCTTAAACATGCCGAGCATTCTATTAGTAACAAGATAGCCGCCTATGACGTTAATGGTTGCAAAAAATACAGCTGCAGTTCCAAGAATAGTAGTAATTATCTCGCCTGAACCCGAAGATAAGAGTGCACCTACAAGGGTAATTCCTGATATAGCATTAGCTCCAGACATTAAAGGAGTGTGTAACGTCGAAGGTACTTTAGTTATAAGCTCTATTCCTAAGAAAATAGCTAAAACTAAAATAAACAATAATAAAATTTGCCCTTCCATAAATTACATCCTTTCTTTAACCATCGAATTAACAACTTCTCCATCATGCGTAATGACACAACCACGCAGGACTTCATCCGATAGATCAAAGTTCAATTTTTTGTGTTCAGCATCCCAATACTCTTCGATCATGTTAAATAAATTAGACCCATAAACTTGAGAAGCGTCCATTGCAACCTCTCCAGGTAGATTGGACATTCCAATAATCGTTACACCCTCATGCACAACATATTCATCTGCCATAGAGCCTTCAACATTACCCCCTGAAGTAACCGCCATGTCTACTATTACACTCCCAGGCTTCATAGCTTCAACCATTTCTGATGTGACTATTCTTGGAGCTGGTCTGCCAAAAACCTGGGCAGTAGTTATAACCACATCTGATTGACCACATATTTTCTTCATTCCTTCTTGTTGCATTTTGATTTGGTCAGGCGTCAATTCTTTCGCATAACCTTGGGCAGTCTCTTCTGTTTCACCAATATCTATTTGTACAAACTTAGCTCCTAAAGATTTAACTTGCTCCTCTACAATTGGTCGTGTGTCAAAAGCTTCTACCCTAGCCCCTAAACGTTTGGCAGTAGCTATAGCTTGTAATCCAGCCACACCTACTCCAATAACAAAAACTCTACTAGGCGAAATAGTGCCAGCTGCTGTCATCATCATAGGAAAGGATTTTGTTAAGGTCCTTGCAGCTTCTATTACTGCAGAGTAGCCAGCTAAATTAGCTTGAGAACTCAAGGCATCCATTTTTTGTGCCCTAGTTATTCTAGGCACCAATTCCATGCTAATAGCACTAATACTAGCTCTAGCAAATTCATTAACTAGTTCTATTTCATTAAAAGGGTCAAGAAAACTTACGTGGATAGCATTTTTTTTAAGAATAGCAACCTCTTCCATCTTAGGTTTATTTATACGGCAGATAATATCTGCTGTAGATAATGATTTAGACCGATCGGTCGACACTGCAGCACCTACTTGCAGGTATAGATCATCGGATAAAAATATTTTTGAACCTATTTCACTCTCAATCACCACTTCGATTCCTAAATCAATAAACTTCTTGGCAACTTCAGGTAAAATGGTTGCGCGGATTTCTGTACCTTCTTCTTTTGGAAAGAATATTTGCATCTTTAGTAATTATGTTGGAAATTTAGAATCAAGTGCGCACAGTTTAATTAAAAAGCTAAACAAAGAACATGAAAAATTTAGATCAAGAAGAAGTTAAGAAATTCAATGATATTGCTGATAGGTGGTGGGACGAAACAGGGGAATTTAAACCTCTTCATCAAATAAATCCTTTGAGGCTAGCTTATATTAAAGATAAATGTGGTGTTCAAGGGCTAAAGATACTAGATGTAGGCTGTGGTGGAGGTTTACTTTCAGAAGCCTTAAATAGTTTAGGAGCTGAAGTAATTGCGATTGATGCTTCAGAAAATACCATAGAAGTAGCTACTGCGCACGGCCTAAAAGTTAATAGCAAGGTCACTTATATCAAAACAACCATAGAAGAATTAATAGACCAAAACGTTCACAAAGATTTTGATGCAGTGACCTGTCTTGAAATGTTAGAACATGTACCAGAGCCCTCTCAAATTGTTAGGTGCTGTTCTAGTCTATTAAAAGAAACTGGTCATGCCTTTTTTTCAACAATAAACAGAAACCCAAGATCCTATCTTTTTGCAGTTATAGGAGCAGAATATATTCTAAATCTTCTTCCCAAAGGTACTCACGATTACTCAAAATTTATTAAACCTTCAGAATTAGCTTCTTGGATAAGATCTTCGGATCTTTCTCTGGAGAACACTGTCGGGTTAAGTTATAACCCGCTAACAGATCATTATTGGTTGAGCAAAGACGTACAGGTTAACTACATGATGCATACGGTTAAAGCTTTAAATGATTAAGTTAGTAGCTTTTGACCTAGATGGCACGCTCTTAGATACGGCACAAGATTTTTTTCTGGCGGTTAATACTCTTAGAGAAAGATACGGAATTGAAAAGGCTAACTTTAATGAAGTCAGGAGCAGAGTATCTGAAGGCGCAATAAGCCTGGCAAGCTATGCCATGCGAATAGATAAAGATAAAGAGTTGCAAGAAGAATTAATAGAAAATGGTCTTTCTATACAGAATAAGGATTTAGAGTCTTACCGACTAGAGCTACTAGATATCTACAAAGACTGTTCTATAGAAAATACATCTCTTTTTGAAGGTATTGACCTAGTTTTAAACTCCTTAAATAAACAAAACATGTGTTGGGGTATTGT
>DQKS01000099.1 GCA_015660645.1 Gammaproteobacteria bacterium | reverse complement strand
TTCAAAAAAACCTTCAAATTGAGAAAAATCTTTAATAATATCCTTTATATATTCTTCTACTTCTTCTACTTCAGTTATATCTTCTTTAACTTTAGTTGTATCTCCAGATGCATCTCCGGAGGCATTTATTCCCATAGATATTAAACCTAAGGCAATAATTAGAAATAAGTAATTCTTTCTTGTTTTTTTCATATCAAAATATTTAAGTGTTCAAAATTAGGGCGGTAGAGATTAGACTAATTTATTGGATATGTCATTATTCTTAGCTTGCTTTTAAGCAGAGGCTAAAATTTTGTAATATAGACTTTAGGTTTGGAGAATCATTTATGTATGACTTAATAATTAGGAATGGAACAATTTATGATGGTAAAGGAGGAAAGCCTTTTTTAGCTGATTTAGCAGTTACCGGTAAAATAATCGTAAAGATTGGGGTTGTAGAAGAAAGTGGCAAAAAAGAAATTGATGCGAAAGGAAAGATTGTAACCCCTGGTTTTGTTGATATTCATACACACTATGATGGACAAGTAACTTGGGATCCGTATTTAAGACCATCAACTTATCACGGCGTTACAACGGTAGTTATGGGTAATTGTGGAGTAGGTTTTTCGCCGTGTAAACCAGAAAAGAGAGATTGGTTGATAGGATTAATGGAAGGCGTAGAAGATATACCAGGTACTGCTTTACATGAAGGGATTAATTGGGAATGGGAAACTTTTCCTGAATATTTAGATATTTTGGAAGGAAAGCCATTGGCCATAGATGTAGGAACTCAAATTCCCCACGGAGCCGTAAGAGCTTATGTTATGGGTGAAAGAGGAATAACACAAAAAGAAGCCTCCGAAGAAGAAATTAATCAAATGGGAAAAATAGTTAAAGAGGCTATTGAAGCTGGAGCTTTTGGATTTAGTACTTCACGAACAGAAAAGCATAGGGACTCTTCTGGTTTTTTGACACCAAGCATAACCGCACATAAAGATGAATTAGTAAAAATTGCAGAAGCTGTAGGAGAACTTAATAAGGGAGTTTTGCAGGGCATTTCAGATTTTTATGACTTTCAATCTGAGTTTGATATCTTTAAGGAAATGTCTGCCGCTTCTGGTAGGCCCATCTCTATAACGGTAGAACAACAGGATGCTAGACCTGAATGGTGGCTGCAACTTTTAGATGGCATAAAAAAAGCCCAAGATGATGGAATAAAAATGTACGGACAAGTACCTCCTAGAGCCACAGGAATATTGATGGGGTTAACGGCTTCTTTAAACCCCTTTACTCTTTATCCCTCCTTTTTTGAAATTTCTGCTCTGCCTTTAGATCAGAAAATAGGTATCATGAAAGACCCTGAGTTCAAGAAAAAACTTCTATCAGAAGAGCCTGTTTCTATAGGAAATCCTTTGGTTGATGAGATTATTACTTCTTTCAATAAAATGTTTCGTTTAGGAGATCCTGCTAACTACGAACCTCATCCTGATTCATCCATATTATCTGAATCGAAGAAGTTAAATCTTACTCCCCAGGAAATCTTATACGATATGCTGTTAGAGAAAAATGGTAGGGCGCTTATTTATCATCCTTTATTTAACTACGAATTTGGAAATCTAGATCATGTTGAAACCATGCTTAAACACCCTTATACAATTTTTGGTTTAGGAGATGCAGGCGCACATTGTGGAGCTATTAGTGATGCAAGCTTTCCTACTACTTTAATTCAACATTGGGGAAGAGATAGAGATAGGGGAGAAAGATTTCCTCTTGAGTCTCTAATTAAAATGCAGACATATGAGACCTCACGACTCTTAGGTATCAAGGATAGAGGTCTTTTGGTTGAAGGATTAAAGGCAGACATTAATGTTATAGACTTTGAGAATTTAACTATTCATGAACCTGAAATAGTAAATGATTTACCCGCAGGAGGCAGGAGGTTAGTTCAAAAGGCTTCCGGTTATAGCTACACAATTGTGTCTGGAGAAGTTGCTTTTAAAGATGGAGAAGCTACAGGAAAACTAAACGGACGATTAATTAGAAGTTCTTAATTATGAACTCTCACATTTTAGATTTACACGGTTTAAGACACCATGAAGTAGATATTAGAATAGAAAATTTTATTTTTTTAAACCAGGAAGAATTTCCTTTAACTATAATATGTGGGAACAGTGACAAAATGATATCTTTGGCCTCAGAAATCCTTAAAAAACATGGATGCAAATACGATGAGGGAACAGGATATGATTATGGAAAAATTATGGTTTATAAATTATAAATTTTACCCATGAATATTACAAAACTAGGACCTGTAGGTGCACAAATAGACGGGATCAATTTACGTTCTGCTCTTGAAGACCAAGCAATCCTATCTAATATAAGGAAAGCTTTTGTTGATAATTCTGTTCTCGTATTTAGAAATCAAAACTTAGATCCTGCTCATTTGCTTTCAGTAGCTGGAATAATAGGGGAGCCTCTCAAGCATCCTATCTTCCCAGGTTTGCAAGATTATCCGGAAATTATACAGATAGAAAATTTGGGTGAAATTTACCATACCAATGCTCACTGGCACTCAGATGTGACATTTGAAGAGCAACCGCCCGATGCAACATTCCTCTATTCTCTAGAAATCCCTGACGAGGGAGGGGATACATTATTTTCTAATCAGTTTTTAGCATACGAGTCTCTGCCTGAAGAGCTAAAAACTGAACTATCTAATATGAAAGCTTCTCACTCTAATGCTAGTATTTTAAACCTAGTGGGTGCAGACATTTCAAATGCAAAAAGAGTTTTCCATCCTGTTTTTAGAACGCACCCTGACAAGTTAAGAAAAGCTTTGTTTGTAACTCAAGCGTTTGTTGAGAAAATTGTAGACATGGATGATAAAAAATCTGAAGAAACACTTGCTATTCTATATAGTGCTGCCTGCAAGCAGGAATTTATATATAGGCATAAATGGTCTAAGGGAGACCTTATTATTTGGGATAATAGAAGTGTCCAACATTTTGCTGAGCATGGATATGGCGACAAAGTAAGGACTATGCATAGAATAACAACGGCAGGGAGTAAACCATTTTGAAAACAGACATTGTTATCAAGAATTGTACTGTTGTTAATGAAGAGAAAATAACTGGAAGAGATGTTCTTATTAGAGATGGACGGATAGAAGAAGTTGCTTCTGAGATAAGCTCTGAAGGAAAAATAATCGAAGCATCTGGTCTGCATCTTTTTCCAGGAGTTATAGACGATCAAGTCCATTTTCGGGAACCAGGACTAACTGATAGAGGGAATATAAAATCAGAATCTCTTGCTGCAATTGCAGGAGGAACTACTTCATTTATGGATATGCCTAACGTGCTCCCTCCAACTTTAACCAATCAATTGTGGAATCAAAAGATAGAAATAGCTTCCGCCAATGCTTCAGCTAATTACTCATTTTATATGGGTTCTAGTAATGAAAATATAGAAGAAATTAGATCTATAAATCCTTCTGAAGTATGTGGAGTAAAAGTTTTTATGGGTTCTTCTAC
>DQKS01000095.1 GCA_015660645.1 Gammaproteobacteria bacterium | reverse complement strand
TCCATCTCTTCTTAAAGAAGATAACATTTTGTCCTTAGGATCGGCTACATTAAAATACTGTATCTCAGGCATGTATTAACTGTACTACTTTACATGCTTTTTTGGCTAAAATTATGCTACCACTACAAAATATAAAGGGAGGGCAGTATGAACTTTCTGTGCACTCCTAAGGAAAGGGGTAGCCAAGAAGAACGGTTCATCTAATGTATAACGTTGCTATAATAAGCTTTATTTCATAGACACGTAGCTCAGTTGGTTAGAGTATCTCGGTGACATCGAGAGGGTCGGTGGTTCGAATCCACTCGTGTCTACCATTTCTTCTTCGGTACTTAATTTATCAATAAATTATTAGGCTTATGTTATTCTTTTAGCTCATTAAAAAATGGAGATAATAATGAATAAAATAATTACTCTTATTGTGCTATCAATTCTATCATTCGGTATAAGTGCATCTGCAGTTGCGATTTACACTTGTGACCTTGAGGAAGGAAAAACTCTTGATGAAGTTAAAGCAGCGAACTCAAAATGGGTCAAAGCTGTTAATGAACTTTCTGAATCAGCAGTTTCTAGTTACGTTTTGGAGCCGATTGTGTCTTCGAATATGGAGGGTTTTACCTTTATAGATACTTACACAGATGAAGTCACTTGGGCAACTGTCAACAGAGAGATTAGATCAGGTGCTCTATCCGAACTATCGGACTTATTTGAAGGCATCAGCGAATGCCCTTCGGTTACTCTTCATAACTCTGAAGAAAGTTAAATTCGCTTAGTTAAACTAATTTTAAATTGATGAAAAAAATAATAATACTTTTTGTAACTCTAGTTTCTCTAAGTGCTTATTCTGAGTATACGGTTGATCAAGAAACTATTAACTTTGATTCCAATGGGGTTTCTATTGCATATACCGTAGCAGGAGAAGAAAACGCTACTCCAGTTCTTATGGTTATGGGCCTTATGGCTTCGCACAGACTTTGGGGGGAATATTTGGTTAATGGACTGGTCGACGCAGGTTATAAAGTTATACTTTTTGATAACAGAGACACGGGTGATTCGGAAAACCTAGACAGGCTTGGAAAGCCACGTATTTATTGGAAATTTGCTTTAAGTTACATGGGTATTGGCTTCAGTGCTCCTTATACTCTGGAAGATATGGCTGCTGATGGAATAAGAGTCTTGGATGAGCTCAGCATTGATAATGCTCATATTGTTGGAGCCTCAATGGGTGGAATGATTGCACAAACAATTGCATCTTCTTATCCGAAAAGAACCAAAAGTTTGGTCTCAATTATGTCAACTTCTGGAGCAAGGCATTTACCGGAAATGTCTAGACAGAATCAAGAAAATTTTAGTGGCGTAGGAGAGTTAGATCTGGAGCAAGTACATTCTTATGGAATTTATCCTGAAGCCATGGGTAGGCAGCTGACAGCTATTTTGCAAGCAGGAGACAGGTCCGATCAGATTAAAACAATAGCAGTTCCTACTTTAATTCAACACGGAATAGACGACACCTTGCTGCCTGTTGAACATGGAAAGCATACTGCTGAATTAATCCAAGGTTCTGAAATAATTATTTATGATGGCATGGGTCATAATCTACCAGATGAAGTGGTACCCAATGTTCTGTCTGATATGTTGAGTTTTTTTGATAGATGATCACTGTATTTCTGGCTAAATCTATTATTACCATGAATGCTTCCATGCCCAGGGCTGAAGCAGTTGCAGTTAGAGACGGGAAAATCTTGGAAACAGGCACGCTTGAATCACTTCAGCCTTGGCTTAGTAAGTATGATCATAAGATAGATGAGCAATTTAAGAATTCTTTCATAATTCCAGGTTTAATTGATCCTCATCTTCATCCTTCGATGGCAGCAGTACTTTTGCCAACTTATTTTATAACTGCGATGGAATGGAAGATGCCATGGGGCACCACGCCAGCTACTAGGTCTGCAGCAGAATATGATGAACGTTTGAAAGAAGCTCTCAGTACGCCTACTCATGGTGAATTGTTTATAACTTGGGGCCATCATGCATTGTGGCATGGTCCAATTTCCCGTTCTCGTATAAATTCTATTGATTCAAAGAAACCTATAATTGTGTGGAATCGATCGTTTCATGAATTATGCATGAACGATGCTGCACTCGATTTACTCGACATAAAAGAATCAGATGTAAAGAATGCAACTCAAATTGATTTTGAAAGAGGGCGCTTTTATGAAATAGGCCTTGGTTATGCCATCCAAAAACTTAATCCCTACATACTGGCACCTGAAGTTTTCAAAGACGGTTTGTTGAAACTTAAAGAAGTCGTTCATTTTGGGGGGCAAACTACTATTGCAGATATGGCCGTTGGTTTATTTGATCTCGAAACTGAACTTAAAACTCAAAATGATCTTTATGAAGTTGATGACAATCCTTTCAGGGTTGAACTGGTA
The DNA here is from genome assembly GCA_015660645.1 of Gammaproteobacteria bacterium. Classification (GTDB taxonomy): domain Bacteria; phylum Pseudomonadota; class Gammaproteobacteria; order Magnimaribacterales; family Magnimaribacteraceae; genus CAJJAM01. Next base: position 2,518 of record DQKS01000095.1, on the reverse strand, counting down.
GCTCATTCAACTGTTATGCAGCAAGGGAATTCTGTTGAGGATGCAGAAAAATTAATATCAGAACTTCCTAGTAGAAACTCTCATAGGTTAAATTTTAGAAAAAGGGTAAAACTTTTTACTGATGGAGCTTTTTTTGCACAAGTAGCTCAATTGTTGGAGCCTGGCTATATTGATGGCCATCAAGGTGAGTGGTTAAGTACGCCTGAGCAGTTTGAAGAGAATACTAGAGTCTTTTGGAATAAAGGTTATGCAATACATGTTCATTGCACAGGTGATTTAGGTCTGGAATTGGCAGTAGATACGTTAGAGAAGATGCAAGAAGAGAAGCCTCGTTTTAATCATGGTTTTACCATAGAACATTTTGGGTTTTCTACACCGGAACAGGTATTTAGATTATCAAAATTGGGAGCTAACATATCTGCGAATGTTTATTACGTGCATGAATTATCCGAAATTTATTCAAATGATTCTGTGGGCTTTGAGAGGGCATCGTCAATGGCTAGGATTGGCTCAAGTTTTAGAGAAGGTATAACAACCACTTTGCACTCCGATTTTACTATGGCACCCGCTCAACCTCTAATGAGTATGTGGGTTGCTGTTAATAGAATTAATGAAAAAGGTAATTTAATGTGTCAAGAAGAGTGTATTACACCTCAACAAGGGCTTGAAGCTATTACTATTAATGCTGCCAGAGTGTTAGGACTTGACCATGAAATAGGAAGTATTAGGGCGGGAAAAAAAGCTGATTTTACTATTCTGGAAGAAGACCCATTAAATATAGACCCTATAAAAATTAAAGATATAGACATCAAAGCGACAGTTTTTGAAGGGAAAGTTTTTAGTCTAAAGTCACAATGATACCGGTAACGGTTATAGCTGGATATTTAGGCTCTGGAAAAACCACTCTTATTAATAAATTTCTAGTCGAAGCCAGCTCCCCCATAGCTGTCCTTGTTAACGATTTTGGCGAACTGGATATTGATTCTAAATTAATAGACAACGAAGAATCTCTGACTTTATCCCTAACCAATGGTTGCGTTTGCTGTAAATTATCCGATGATATTGGTGCGTCTTTGGAATCCCTAAAGAACAGAGATATCTCAGCAGTGGTTATCGAAGCTAGCGGTGTTTCATTGCCAATAAAAATAGCCAATTATGGTTTAAGTTGGCCAGGGTTCACTTTAAACGCGATCATAACGGTTGTAGATGGTCAGAGTATTGCGAGACTACTTAAAGATAAGTTTGTTATGCATACTGTAAAAAACCAGATTCAACAAGCAGATGCAGTGTTGCTTAACAGGTCTAATAATTTGCCCTTAGAAGAACTGCATAAATTCACTACTAACGTTATTGATGAAAACGAAATTTCGGACTTCTCGGACTTAATTTTGAAGGAATATTCACCAATACAACTAGTCAAAGAAGGCACAACAGATCACGCAAGCTTTCGGACTTCTGTTTTTACTTCGAATAAACCAGTAAACAAAGAAAAGATAAAAGAATACTTTCTTTCAAATCCAAATATTCAAAGGGCGAAGGGGTGGATAAAAGAAGAAGATGGTAGTTGCTTTTTATTACAAATGACCCCCAGTGAATGCAACTTCTCTTTTTCTAACTCTAATAATGAGACCAGGATTGTTATAATTTATATTGGAGAAGGTCTGCCTGCGTTAAAGCTCTAAAATTACGCTGGTTATATTTTAAATAATAAAATTTGTGCTCGCCCGTCGTTAAGCTTTTAATAAGAACTTTGCAACTTAGTGCTTTTTTTGTTTTAGTTTTTTAAGCCTAGCGTAAAGTCTTTCCTTCCGATCCTTTTGAAGAGTTTTGATCGCATGACGTTGTTCTCGCGCCTTTTGATCTGATTGCATTCTTTCAGCTTTAGAATTGCTCATAAAATCACTCTTTTATTACGGTCTTAACTATATCAATTTAGTCTTTAGTTGCAAGAGTTGCTGAAAACTATTTAAAAATAATAATTGAGTATAGGTTGTTTTATGGCTCTACAAATAGCGCAATTTGATATAGGATTTGTTCCTGTGAAAACCTTACTAGTAACAATTCTTGCGCTTGTCTTCTCACAATTCTCTTTATCTGATGAAGAACGCTCTACCTCGCATCTCGAGACCATAGTTTTAGGAGCGGGTTGTTTCTGGGGCGCTGAAAAGGAATATGCTGCCATTCCGGGTGTGGTCGATGCTGTATCAGGGTATGCAGATGGAAGAGGTGTTTCTCCAACTTACAGAGAAATTACACAATACAGGAATAGATTTAATCCTAATAACCATGCAGAAGTTGTTCAAGTAACTTTTAATAACAGTATTCTTTCATCAAAAGAATTACTCAGACACTATTTTGAAGGACACGATCCTACTCAAGTTAACCAACAAGGTAATGATGTCGGAACCCAATATCGATCAATAATCTTAACAACCACTTCGGGTCAATTAGAATCAGCAAATCAAACTCTAAGCTCATATCAAGAATTACTAAATGATGCAGGTTATGGAAAAATAGC
>DQKS01000035.1 GCA_015660645.1 Gammaproteobacteria bacterium | reverse complement strand
GGATCCTCTCAACAGGCTATTCATTTTGCAGCCCAAGCAGTTATGTCTGAAACGCAAGATATCGTTATAGCTGGCGGTGTGGAAGTTATGAGTCAAGTTCCTATAGGTGCTGCTATTGTTGATAGTTACAAGGCGGGTCATGGTCAGCCATTTGATGGAAAGGGTATGACTAAAAGATATCCGGGCGTTCAGTTTAGTCAATTTGCTGGAGCAGAGATGATAGCAGAAAGATGGAATCTATCTAGAAAGCAGTTAGACGCATTTGCCTTTACTAGTCATCAAAAAGCTATTAATGCAACTGAGGAAGGTTACTTTGATAGAGAAATTGTTCCTGTAGAAGGAGATCTTCCTTCTGGAGAAAAGGAAATGGTAACTGTTGATGAGGGTATAAGATTTGATGCTAGTCCGGAAAGCCTATCAGGCCTCAACGCTTTGTCTGAAGATGGAGTATTAACTGCCGGAACTTCAAGTCAAATTTGTGATGGAGCAGCAGCTATTATGATCGTCAATGATTCAGGATTAGAAAAGCTAGGCATAAAACCAAGGGCAAAAATTATAGCACTAGCGCTGGCAGGTGATGATCCAGTTATTATGCTCACAGGTCCTATCCCTGCTTCTAAGAACGTTTTAAATAAAGCAAAACTGTCTATTGAGGATATTGATCTTTATGAAGTTAATGAAGCTTTTGCTCCAGTGCCTTTAGCATGGGCTCATGAATTAGGCGCTGATCTAGATAAACTAAATGTAAATGGTGGCGCTATGGCTCTAGGACATCCTTTAGGTGGCACGGGCGCTAAATTAATGACAACTCTTTTGCACGAGTTAGAGAGAAGAGAAGCCAAGTATGGTTTGCAAGCAATATGTGAAGGTGGTGGAACGGCTAATGCTATGATTATAGAGAGGCTTAGCTAATTTCAGATAATCTTTTAATAATATCTTGAGGAGAAATTCTTTCTGTTTTCTCCTCTAGTCTGACTTTAATTTCTACTTTATTATCTTCAGTAGATTTATCTCCAATAATTATCATTATTGGGACGCCTATTAATTCCATATCTGTAAATTTAACTCCAGGTCTTTTGTTTCTATCATCCCAAAGAACATCTATTCCGTTCGAAATCAAGAGATGGTAAACCTCTTTACAAGTATTATTAATTTTCTCTTTATTCTTCGGATTGGCTTCAACAATAACAACTTCATAAGGGCATAAAGATTTTGGCCATATAATTCCTTTTTCGTCATGATTTTGCTCTATTGATGCTGCAATTATTCTAGACGCTCCGATACCATAACAACCCATTTCAGGATATATGTCTCCATCTTCTCCTTGGACTCGTAGTTTTAAGCTTTCTGAGTATTTTTTTCCTAGCTTAAAAATATGCCCAACTTCTATACCTCTTTTTAATAATAAATTACCTTTACCATCAGGACTTGGTTTCCCTTTAAGTGAATTTGGGTCTTGCTCGTCTTGAAGTTCAATAAGCAATTCGGCATTAATTGCATAATCACTAGAATCACTAAAAGCTAATAAATCTTCTCCCGAGTCAGCCAGTACATGAAATTCTTCAGAGTCTGAACCTCCTATAGCACCGCTATCTGCTTTAACAATACGATAATCAAGGCCTAGGTTTTCAAATATATTTATATAAGTTTCTTTCATGGTTAAATAACTCTTGTCCATACCATCTGCAGATAGATCAAATGAATAAGCATCTTTCATTATGAATTCTCTGGACCTCATGACACCAAATCTAGGTCTTATCTCATCTCTAAATTTAGTTTGTATTTGGTATAGTGTTATCGGAAGTTCTCTATGACTCTTTATTACATTTCTGCACAAATCAGTAATCACTTCTTCGTGAGTAGGCCCTAAACAGAAGCCTCTCCCATGTCTATCTTCAAACACTAGAAGCTCCTTTCCATAGTGTTGTATCCTGCCTGATTCTTCCCATAAAGATTGAGGTTGCACCATGGGCATAAGTATTTCTTGGGCCCCTGCAGCATCCATTTCTTTCCTAAGTATTTCTTCCACTTTTCTTAGAACTTTTTTACCAGTAGGAAGCCAGTTATATATACCTGCAGCAACTTGACGAATTAATCCTGCTTTTACCATAAGTTGATGACTGATAGTTTCAGCATCTGAAGGATTTTCTCTTTGCGTTGAGAGCAGTAAATTGCTTGTTTTCATAGTTAACCTTGATTCTAGCATATCAGTATTAGTTAACTAGGAATTAGGCTTATGTTGCTATAATTACTTTAAAGAAAAAACTAAATTAAGATTTATATACTTTATTTAAGTTAGAAAACTTAAAATACAAAAAAAATGCCTACTTATATCTTCAAAAATAAAAAAACAGAAGAAGTGTTTGAGCTGTATATGCGTATTTCTGAATTAGATGCATACAAAGTTAATAATCCTGACTTAAAACAAATTCCAACAGCACCGAACTTTAGATTAAAAGGAACAGGTTGGTATGAAACAGATTTTAAGACAGGAAATAAAAAGAATATTGCTAAGAGTGATAATGATAGTCAGGATAATAAAAAAAATTCTGAAAAGAATAAACCAGCTAAAGAGAAGATTGAAGCACCAAGCTCAACAAATTAGATAAGGCTTATATTATGATATTTAGAACTCATTATTGCGGACTAATAGATAAACAAGATGCGGGTCAAGAGGTTGCAATCGTAGGATGGATTCATAGAAGAAGAGATCATGGTGGGGTTATCTTCTTTGATATGAGAGATGAAACAGGTCTAGTTCAGGTTGTTTATAATCCAGATAATAAAGAAACGTTTGCTTTAGCGGAAAGCTGTAGAGCTGAATTTGTTTTATTATCTAAGGGTATTGTAAGGGAAAGACCTGAAGGAACTATTAATCCAGATCTTGCTTCTGGAGAAATTGAAATTATTGCTTCAGAATTAACAATATTAAACACATCCTTAGCTTTGCCTTTCCAGCTAGATGAACATGCATCTGTTGGAGAAGAAACCCGTTTAAAATATAGATTTCTTGACCTCAGGAGAGAGGCAATGCAGTCTAATATTAGATTAAGAGCAAAAGTCTCTCATTCTTTAAGAAATGTCTTAAACGAAGAAGGCTTTTTAGAAATAGAAACGCCCTTATTAACTAAGGCAACTCCAGAAGGGGCTAGAGATTATCTTGTTCCAAGCAGAACTTACCCAGGGTCTTTTTTTGCTTTACCGCAGTCTCCACAATTATTTAAACAAACTCTTATGGCCTCTGGTTTTGAGAAATATTATCAATTTGCCAGATGTTTTAGAGATGAAGATTTAAGAGCTGATAGACAACCAGAGTTTACCCAGATTGATATAGAGAGTGCTTTTGTTGATGCAAATGACATAATTAATACAGTTACGAGAATGATTTCTAAAGTATTCAAAGAGACTTTGGAGGTTGATTTAGAGGATTTTCCTCATCTTACTTATGCAGAGGCTATAGAGAAATACGGTACCGACAAACCTGATCTGCGTAATCCATTAGAGTTGGTAGAAGTTAAGGATCTGTTTATTAATTCAGATTTTAAGGTTTTTAGCGAGCCAGCTAATTCGGACGATAGTAGGATTGCAGCACTCTGCATTCCTATGGGGGGGTCTCTTTCTAGGAAAAAAATAGATGATTACACTGACTTTGTGGGTACATTTGGTGCCAAGGGTCTTGCTTATATTAAGGTTGATGATCCTTCTAAAGGAAAAGATGGACTTCAATCTCCTATTATAAAATTTATAGATGAAAGTATTATTGAGAAACTTCTAGTAAGTTTAGATGTCAAAGAAGGAGATATTGTTTTTTTTGGGGCCGGTAAAAGGAAGGTAGTAAATGATTCCTTATCTGCTCTTAGAGATTTAGTTGCTCAAGATTTAGATTTATTGACTTCAGAATGGGCACCTTGTTGGATCGTTGATTTTCCAATGTTTGAGATTGCCAGTTCTGGGCTTATAACTCCTTTGCACCATCCTTTTACTGCACCTAGGTGCTCTATAAAAGAATTAATAAAAGATCCACTTTTAGCTTTAACAGATGCATACGATATTGTTCTAAATGGTACTGAACTCGGGGGAGGTTCAGTAAGAATACATGACCATGAAATGCAATCTGCTGTACTTAAAATTTTAAATATCAACCAAGATGAGGCTGAAGAAAAATTTGGTTTCTTAATATTAGCCCTTAAACACGGGTGCCCTCCACACGCAGGATTAGCCATAGGGTTTGATAGATTAATAATGTTAATGACAAAATCAGATTCCATAAGAGATGTGATTGCATTTCCTAAAACGCAGACGGCTTCTTGTCTGATGACCAATGCGCCAGGTCCAGCATCTTCGGAACAATTAGATGAACTGCATTTAAAGATTCAAGACCTAAATAAGGAGACTTAAAGTGGCTGGACACTCTAAATGGGCCAATATAAAACATAGAAAAGGCCGTCAAGATGCGAAGAGGGGAAAAATCTTCTCAGTATTAATTAGAGAACTTACTGTAGCTGCAAAACTCGGTGGTGGAGAAGCTGATGATAATCCAAGGCTCAGGACTGCAATAGATAAAGCTTTGGCTGCAAATATGACAAAAGATACGATTGAGAGGGCTGTTCAAAGAGGAGCAGGAGGAGTAGATGGAGAAAATCTAGAAGAAGTGTCTTTTGAAGGATACGGACCAGGTGGTATAGCTATATTAGTTGAATCTATGACTGATAATAATAATAGGACGGTAGCTGAAGTTAGACATGCTTTCACAAAAGCTGGAGGTAACTTGGGTACAACAGGTTCCGTTAGTTATCTTTTTATTAAAAAAGGAATGATACAAATTGGCTCGGGCGGAGATGAAGAATTAATCATGGAACTGGCTATAGATTCAGGGGCAGAAGATATGGAAGTAAGCAATGAAGGCTTAATATCAATTTCAACAAGGCCTGATGATTATGAGAATATTAGAAAGTGCCTCACGGATAATTCTATTGAATTAACTAATTCTGAAATTTCTTTGGTACCAGAAACAACAGTATCTTTAGATTTAGAAACTTCCCTGAAAGTATTTAGACTGTTAGAAGCTCTTGAAGATCTGGACGATACGCAAAGTGTTCATTCTAACGCTGATTTTCCAAATGAAATGATGGAGCATTTAGACTCTTAATGGCTAATTCACGAAATAAAGGTGCTTCTTTTGAGCGTGAAATAGCTAACCTGCTCACAAATGATCTTGGTTTAGAAAAGAACATAAGAAGAATACTTGAACAAACACGAGAGAAACATCTTCCAGATCTTATGATTGGACAATGGTATATAGAATGTAAAAGATATGCTTCAGGAGCAGAACCTTTAGAAGCTTGGTGGCAACAGGTTCTGGATGCAACCAAAACGAAGGGAATACCAGCATTGGTGTATAAATTTGATAGACGCCCAATTAAAGTTAGAGTTCCTCTTGGTGCCATTAATCCAGCTCTTCATTTAGACTCACCTTTTAATGCTGATTTACTATGGGATGATTTTATTTTTTTATTAAAGGAACTCTATAGAGAGGACATAGAAGCTCACGATCTAGAGAATTAATGCATCAATATAAGTTAAGAGTGTACTACGAGGACACAGATGCCCAGGGTGTTGTTTATTACGCTAATTATTTAAAATTTTTCGAGAGAGCCAGAACAGAGCTTTTAAGAACTGCAGGTTATGAACAACAGGCTCTACTGGAAGCAGGAGCTATATTTATAGTCAGAGATCTTGACCTTTTTATTCAGAAACCGGCAAGATTGGATGATGAAATAGCCGTTAGAACCAAGCTTATAAAATTAGGTAAAGTTTCATTTGATTTTCAGCAAGAAGCTTACAAGGGTGATATGCTACTTTGTAGTGGTAATATTAGATGTGGGTGTGTTGATGGTACTAAGTTTACTCCTTATGCACTTCCCTCAAAATTGTATTCAAGAATGAAAAAATTACTCTAATCTCTTAATATTTATTAATTATGGATGCTTCAATATTAACTTTATTTTTAAACGCAAGTTTTGTAGTCAAATCAGTAATTGTTATATTAATAGCCGCGTCAATAATATCGTGGATGATTATTTTTGAGAGGTGGATCTTTATCAGTAGATCAAAAGATAATTTATCTTCATTCGAAGATCTCTTTTGGTCTGATTTAGGTGTAGAAGCTCTTCTAGAAATGGGTGATGATGAGAGCCATGTTCCATTTGGAGCAGAATGTATTTTTAGATCCGGTTATATGGATTATAAAAGACTAAGCTCTCAAGACTTAGAAGCAGACGTAGTTATGGAAAGTGTTTTAAGGAATATGAAAGTTTCTCTATCAAAGGAGCAAATGCTTTTAGAGAAACACCTTCCTTTTCTAGCCACTGTTGCATCCGTTAGTCCTTACATAGGTTTATTAGGTACCGTGTGGGGAATAATGAATTCTTTTAGGGGTCTTGCCGGCGCAAATCAAGCGACATTAGCAGCTGTAGCTCCTGGCATATCAGAAGCATTGATCGCAACTGCCGTAGGTCTTTTAGCAGCTATTCCAGCATTAATCGCTTATAACCGCTTTATATCTGAAAGCGATTATCTTTTATCATGCTATGAAAGTTTTATGGATGAATTCGCAGCTGTATTGCACAGAGAAATACACTCTAGGTAATTAATATGTTGAAGAGAAGAAGAAACTTGATTTCAGACATCAATGTAGTTCCTTACATTGATGTGATGTTAGTGTTGCTGGTTATTTTTATGGTTGCTGCACCTTTAATGGTTCAAGGAATCTCTATCAATTTACCCGAAGTATCATCCGATGCTCTTCCTGTAGAAAAATCTGAACCTCTCATAATTTCAATAAGATCAGATGGGTCTTTTTTCTTAGAAATTGATGCCACCAGAAATAAATCCCTAAACCTTGAAGAGATTTCTCAAGAAATTGCAAAAATATTGAAGGCTAACAAGGATATGCAGGTTGTTATAAGGGGGGATGGAGAGGTTAAATATGAGAGTGTGATGTTGCTAATGTCTCAGCTTCAACAGCTTGGTTCAAAGAATATAGGTTTAATAACCAAGCCCCCTAAAACAAATTAATGCAGAACCTTTTTGCAGGATTCTTCGTTTCTATGTTCATTCATATTGGATTAGTTTTATCTTTATCTAATATTTTTAGTATAGATTTACTTGCTTTTCAGGCTGATTACTCTCAACCGATTCCTGCTTATTTAGTTTATGAGAAGCCTAAATTAGTTTCTAAGAAAGAAAACAAAATTTTTATAAAAAAAATATTAATAGAACCTAATTCGCAAATAGATATTAAGGAAATGGTCTTAAAGGCAGATGAAGAGATCCTTGCCTTAGAGAGCAAAGCAAGTAAAACCACTACTTTTGCTCAAAAGAAGACAAATCTAAATCAACAGAATCAGATTTTACTTTTTTCTTCTATTATAGAGGAGCAGATTAGAGCTGTTTGGAAAAAGCCAATAGTATCCGAAGAGTTTAGTGTTGAACTTATACTTTCTCTGGTTCCGACAGGTGAAATTTTAAATGTAAAAGTTAAAAGGTCTAGTGGCAGTGACGCCTTTGACCGTTCAGCATTGATAGCTGTGGCTAAAGTAAGAAAATTTGAAAATCTTAAAATGCCAGCACAGCTGTTTGATGACAACTTTCGAAATTTTACACTAGTATTTAAGCCTTACTGAAATGATGCAGAGTTTTTATAAGATAATTTATTTACTTCTGATTCTTTCAAGCACTTATCTTAGCTCTCAACTTAGAATAGAAATTACAGGAGGATCAGACGAGCCTATTAGGGTAGCCATGGTTCCTTTTGAATGGAAGCTTAATTCAGCTCCTTCCCAATATCTGCATGAAATAGTTAAAAAGGATTTAGAGTCTTTTGCTGAATTTGCAGTCTTAAATCCAGAGGATATGTTGAGTTATCCTTCTTTGGAAGAAGAAATTTCTTATAGAGATTGGAGGTTGCTTAAAGTTGATTATCTAATAATAGGATCAGTTCTTAAGTCTGAAATTGAAGGGGAGATAAACATTGCTTATTCCATACTAGATGTCTCTAGGCGAAAGAATATTCATAAAGCTTTAATAAAAGGCTCAGTTAAGTCATTAAAGAGAATGGGTCATAATATAAGCGATAGAATTTACCATAAGATAAATGGCATACCCGGAATTTTTTCTACAAGGATCGCTTATGTTGATAAGCCACTCTCAGATGCTGACAGTTATGATTTGAGGATTACTGATATAGATGGAGATGGAGATTTATCTTTATTCAAATCCAATCAACCAATACTTTCTCCCGATTGGTCGCCTAATGGTAAAGAAATAGCTTATGTGTCTTTTGAAGAAGGCACATCAAGAATTTATATACAAGAATTAGCTACTGGTAATAGAAGGGCGCTTAAACGTGAAAGGGGTATAAATAGCTCTCCTTCCTGGTCACCTAATGGTAACTACTTGTCAGCAGTTCTTTCTAAGGGAGATAATCCAGATATATATTTATATAATTTGAGAAGTAATGCTTGGACACCTCTCACAGGGCATTACGGTATTGATACAGAACCAGACTGGTCACCAGATGGAAAATCTCTAATCTTTACTTCTAATAGAAGCGGGTCACCTCAAATATATGAGATTAATATTTCATCTATGAGGATTAAGAGAAAAACATTTGAAGGAACTTATAATGCAAGAGCTAGATACCTCCCGGACGGTAAGAATATAATCTATGTCCACAGAAGGAAGGGTGTATTTCATATAGCTTTACATAATTTAAGAACGGGTAAGATTTCTATACTCACAGACACTTTCTTAGATGAGTCGCCATCAGTTGCTCCAAATGGAAATATGATTATTTATGCAACAAAAGATAGAGAGACTGACACGGATATTCTTGCAGGGGTTACTATAAATGGTAAAACTAGATTTATATTACCTTCTGTATCCGGGGGAGCAAGGGAACCAGCATGGTCACCGATATTAGACAAGTATTAAAATAAAGTATAATGATGAAAAGGAGATTGATATGACATTATTTCAAGAATTTTTGGCATTGGTAGTTATTATTTGTAGCTTCAGTGCCTGTACTAATACAACAATAGAAAGAACAAGTGAAGCTACTGCAGTTCCTGCAATCGCCACTAGTACATATTCCGAACCTAGCTTGGCTTCGTCAAGCACGGTTTATTTTAGTTATGATAACTACAATATTAATTCCACTGGTTCTGAAAAGATTAAAAGTCTTGCTTCGATAGTTAAAGAAAATGGACTTAACGTAAGAGTAGAAGGGCACTGTGATGAAAGAGGAACACGAGAGTACAATTTAGCTCTAGGAGAAAAGAGAGCAAATGCAATTGCTGAACTGCTAATTATTAATGGAGTCTCTTCGAGTAATATAACTACCGTAAGCTATGGCGAAGAGAAACCTGAATCTAGAGGATCTAATGAAAAATCTTGGTCAAAAAATAGAAGAGCTCTTATTAAAACTTCTTAATTATTTATAAGCTATTGAAATTTCTTAGAACATTATTTTTATTCTTTTTTTTTCAATCCCCATTCATTTTTTCTGATGAATCTGAAAACATTCAATTGCTCTATAAAAAAATTACTTTGTTAGAAGAAGAGATAGTTATTTTACGAAATCTAATTGAAGAAAATTCTTATCTTGTTGAACGATTACAAGAATTAGACCAACAACGTTACTTGGATATAGATAAAAGGATCTATGAGTTGTCTCTAAACAATCATAGTGCAGAGTTGATTGAGTCAGATGAAGAAGTTATTTTGGGAACTGATGAAATCATAAATTCTGATCTAGTTTTATTTAAAGAGGCATTAGAGTTGTTTGAAAGAGCTCTTTATGCAGAAGCTCTCGATAAATTTCGACAACTTATTATTAGTTCACCGGAAGGCGAGTATAGTCCAGATGCATATTTTTGGTCGGGAGAGTTGTTCTTAGCCCAAAGGATGTTAGAAGATGCAAGAGAAAGTTATTTAATTATTATAGGTAAGTATTCAGAACATAAAAGAGCAGCAGACTCATATTATAAATTAGGTGAAATAGCGGTAAGCCTTGAAGACAATGTTGCAGCTGCCGAATACTTTAAATTTGTTATTGATAACTACCCGAATAGTGCAGCAATGCAGCTTGCAAAAAAATCTTTAGAAAAAATTCAAGAAGAGTCGAATTTAATTGAGTAAACCTATAAGATACGCTTTTTTTTTCGGGCCGTTAGCTCAGTCGGTAGAGCAGTTCGCTTTTAACGAATTGGTCCTGCGTTCGAGTCGCAGACGGCCCACCAGTTCCAAGCAATGAAGTTTTTTTTAATTGGTCTAGGAGGGGCTTTAGGTGCTCTTTCAAGATCGTATTTATCGGAAGTTATTGAAAAATTAAATTTCTTACCCATACCTACTGGAGTTTTATTAGTAAACTTTCTTGGCTGTTTCTTGCTTGGATTATTGATTAATTCCTTGGATCCTAAATATCATGAAATTTATCACCCTCTTATCTTTATTGGTTTTTTAGGAGCTTTTACTACTTTCTCAGCCTTCTCTAGAGAATCATTAGATTTATTGAATCAAGGCCAATTTTTTCTAGCTGTGGTTTATGTCGTTTTGACTGTTATCATCTGTCTATTGGGTACTTGGGTAGGTATATTGATAACAAATAAATAATAGACTGCTTAATTTTATTGGTTATAGTCTTTGACTATGTATTTATTTCTGAAAGTTTTAATCACTTCTATTGTAGTAGTCTTAATTTCAGAGATTTCAAGACGTTCAACAATATTTGCAGGCATATTAGCTTCTATCCCTCTTACATCTCTTTTGGCTATAAGCTGGATTTATATGGAAAGGCAGGACCAACTGGAGATAACACAATTATCATCCAATATAATGTTAATGATTCCACCTTCCCTAGCTTTTTTTATTGCTCTCCCTTACTGCCTCAAATTAAAGATTGAATTTATTCCTTCATTATTTATTTCTATAATAGTCACAGCTTTAGTGTATTCGCTTTACATTTATTTATTGGGGTTATTTGAGATTAGGCTAAAGTAGTTTTAAACTCTAGTTAACTACAGGAGGATAGATGAATTTATATATGGTGCATGTAGGTTTTTATGACCATTCAATAGGTGAGGGTATTTATGAATCTCATATTAACTATTTTACTGCTGGAGAAGACCCAAAAGATGCTAAAGCTAAAATCTTTTCCTTGAAGGAATTTCAAGATAAGAAGATGCATATTGATGGCATAAAAGAAATTTCTAGTGTTGATGGATATGAAGTCCAATTAGTTGAGTCCTCACAGGCTACAAAAGGAAAGGTTTTCTCTTATGACGAATCATCTAAATTATAATCTTATTCTTATAAAGATATAGATATATCAATTAACTTTAGAAATGTCAGACACACTCTTTCAAAAGATTATAGATAGGGAGATACCAGCTGAAATAGTTTATGAAGATGAACTATCCTTGGCCTTTAAGGACATCAACCCTGTTGCTCCAAATCATATATTAATAATACCTAAGAAGCATATTGCAAAAATAGCTGATGCTAAATTAGAAGACAAAGCCCTCTTGGGGCACTTAATGTATGTAGCTGGAGAGATAGCAAGAAAGCTTGGAATCGAAGATGCCTTCAGGTTGGTGGTTAATAATGGAGCAGACGCACAACAGACCGTTTTTCATTTGCACATACATCTCATTGCAGGGCGGCCTTTCAATTGGCCTCCGGGTTAATTAAGAGAATTCTTTAAGATCTTCTAGAGCTTGGTGTGCTCTTTCTATTCTGTCATGGATAGATTCCGAAAGTTGGAAATTATTACCTGATAATTCTAATGCCCACCTTAAGTGTTTAATAGAAAGATCATAACTTCCAGTTAAATAGAAATATTCCGCTCTTGATTGATGCAATCCTATAATATTTTTATCCAAACCTTGAATTTCAGCTAACCAATACCATATTTGAGGATCGGTAGATCTAGTAAGTGATAATTTTCTTAAGACTTCTTCGGCTCGACCAAAATTTTGGTTATCCGTTAGTACTTTTGAGTAGAATACAGTAAGAGGGTAGTTGTCAGGGTTTACTTCAAGCAAAGATTTAGCTAATGCTTCTGCTTCTAGATTATTTCCTTCTTTTATATGCACTTCAAGTAATAGCATCTGAAGTAACAGATTTTCCTTATCCAAAGCTAAGGATTTTCTAGCAGAGTCTAGGGCATTTGAATGATCACCACTTTTGGATTGAGATAAAGCAAGGCCATACAATGATGAAATTTTTTGGCGCTTAGATTTAGCTCTTCTAAGATCTTGCTTAAATTGGGTAATTGATTGTCTTGGTTGTTTATTAAAATGGACTTTGGATCTATTCTTTACAAGATCATATTCCAGGTTATTTCTATAATTTATTCCACTAACTTCATCTGCTCTTATTCTTGAGTCGCTAATTCTTTTCTTGGTAAGAGGATGAGATCTAAGGAATTCTAGATTATCTGAACCTGACAATCTGCTAAGAGATTGAAGCAATTCAAACATATTTGCCATGCTCTGAGGGTTAAACCCTGCTCTTACTAGAGTTGAAAAACCAACCCTGTCCGCTTCTTGTTCATTGCCTCGGCTATATGCTAAAGATTGTTGGTTAATTGCTTGTTGTCCAGCCAGAATAGCTTCAGGGCCCGTCGCTGCTGCTATAGCTACACTAGCTAGAATAAGAAGAGCATTAGCAAGGCTTCTATCTTTTTGTCTTTGTAATCTTCTTGCAAAATGTCTTTGACTTAAATGTGCCAATTCATGAGCTAAAACTGAAGCAAATTCACCTTCAGTCTCAGCATGGAATAATAGACCACCATTAATTCCAATAACACCACCAGGTGCGGCAAAAGCATTTACTGATCTTTGATCTATTAAAGTTACTTCAAGCCTCCTATCTTTCAATTGACTGTATTCTGCAAGTCTAAAAATCAAATGCTCTACATAATCTTGAGTAACCGGGTCATTATATTCAGGAAGGGTTCTTCTCAATTGAGCCATATAAAGCCTTCCTAATTTAAACTCTGAGGCAATTGAGATTGCAGAAGACGAAGCATTTCCTAACTCAGGCAACGTTTCCTCTTCTGGAATGATCAGAAAAGGAGTAGCCATAAGAAACATAAGAATAGCCAGTTTCATTGATTTAAAAATTTCTATCATATTTACCTATCAAGGTATAATAATTAAATACCTTATAGTAAATCTATAACTTTTTTGACAACATATAAATAAGCAAGTTCCTGACATCAATTATGAGAGACCTATTAAATAAATTTATTGCTAGATTCTTCTCCAATGAAGAGTCTGTATATTTTGGGTTTTTACTCTTTTCTTCTTTTATTTTTTTTGTTTTATTTGGAGATATTCTGTTTCCTGTTTTTCTTAGTATAGTTATAGCTTTTTTATTGAATGGTTTATTAAGAACTTTTAAATCATTCAAAGTTTCCCATAGGATTTCCCTCTCATTAACTCTGATAATCTTCTTTGGGCTCTATCTAGGAATATTTTTAGCCCTGCCTTCTATAGGATCTCAGATTAATTCTTTACTCCAGAAATTACCCGTAATAGTAGTTGCCTTCCAAGATACTTTTAATGGTTTATCTGAGACATATGGGGATATATTTTCTAAAGAAGATATTAATAGTCTTTTTTTAAACTTTACTGCTCAGTTAAATAATTTATTGAAACAAGCTTTAGGCCAACTGGCTGGCACTGTTTCTTTTTTGTTCAGTGCTATCCTCTATGCAATTCTTATTCCTTTAATGGTTTTTTTCTTTCTCAAAGACAAAAAAGTCTTATTGCCAATGTTAACTGGGTTTTTACCTAAAGAAAGAGGATTAATGCATTCTGTATTTTCAGAGATGAATGATCAATTGTTTAACTATGTAACTGGCAAGGTAATTGAGATGTTTATTGTGGCATCTTTTTCTTATTTAGTATTTGCTATATTAGGACTTCCTTACGCAGTATTGATAGCTATTTTAGTTGGCTTGTCTGTGATAATTCCTTTCTTTGGAGCAATTTTGGTTACCATACCCGTTGCCTTACTGGGATTGTATGAATGGGGCTTAGCTGAACCATTTTATTGGTTAATGGGACTTTATTTATTGATACAACTCCTGGATGGAAATGTTTTGGTTCCTATTCTTTTTTCAGCAAGGAATAATTTGCATCCAGTAATAATAATTATAGCGGTCCTGTTTTTTGGCGGTATATGGGGTTTTTGGGGATTATTCTTTGCTATTCCTTTAGCAACTTTCGTTAAGGCTATTATTAATTCTTGGCCAGAACCTAAAGCGGAGAATACTCCTTATAGCGATTAGATTTTTTTTGCTGCTTCAAGAACTTCTGCGGCATGGCCTGTAACTTTTACCTTTCTCCATTCTTTTACAAGCTTACCTTTTTCATTAATCAAAAAAGTACTTCTATCTATACCCATGTACTTTCTTCCATACATACTTTTTTCTTTTATAACATCATACTGTTTACAAATTTTTTCATCAGGATCACTAATCAGTTCAAAATTAAAATTCTGCTTTTCTTTAAAGTTTTCATGAGATTTAATTGACTCTCTAGATAAACCAAAAATAATAGTATTCTCTTTATCAAATTTCTTTTTTAAGTCTCTAAAGTCGCCGCCTTCTGTAGTGCAGCCTGGAGTGCTGTCTTTTGGGTAAAAGTAGAGTACCACTTTCTTTCCTTTTAGCTTTGAGAGATGGGCAATCTTAGCTCCAGTACATTCCCCTTTAAAAATTGGAGCTTTAGAATTTATTTTAGGTGCTGGCATATATCCTCCTATACAATCTGCTTATAATAAGGTCTTGGAATTACTTTTTAAACCACTGAATAGTATTTATATCAATGTTTAGCTTAAAAGGATCAATTGTCGCTTTAGTGACGCCTATGGATTTAGGTGGAGGAATCGCCTGGCAGAGTCTTTTTGATCTTATAGATTGGCATATTGAATCCGGTACAAAAGGTATTGTCTTTGTGGGAACAACTGGTGAATCAGCAACTATAGATGTATCGGAACATGTGCAGATAATAGAGCAGTCTTCT
>DQKS01000064.1 GCA_015660645.1 Gammaproteobacteria bacterium | reverse complement strand
TAGGAAACAGAAAGAAATTAATGCAATTGCACTCCAAACAGTAAGAAATTGATTATTAAATTCCATCTAATTATTTGTATTAGCTTTAGTTTAAGCTAACTCAAATAATTCTTATATTTTTTTTAGTAATTAAAGCCTAACAATATGACTAATGAAACAGAGAAGAGAGTTCCTGTTAAGACGATGTACATAGATGTTATCAATCTGTCTAACCAATCATCTAGGAGTACTGTCTGCAAAGTTATTGCGTTAATTTTTCTAGTTGCCATGGGTGCACCAGAAGGTTTATTTTCTTTGTATATATCATTCATACTGTATATTTATACAGTATTTTATTAATTTGTCAATTCCAATCTTAATATGACCTATAGAATAACAAAGAGATGGCCAAGTCTTTATACTTGCAGACATTAACGTTACATTTTAAGATTGGACTAAATTTAAAAGAGGAGATTTAAATGATTTTATTTAGAAGGACTGTAATTATTTTATTAATGCTAGCTTTAGCGATTTGGTTTCTGGGTTCTAATAAAGTCTTCTCCACAAAAGATGACGTTGTAGATTTCTCATTAGCAAATGATGTCCCTAAACCCACGTTAGATTTAAATGAGAATATGAATGCATATTTCGGAGATCTTCACGTCCATACAAAGTACTCCTTTGATGCTTATATATTTGGCACTAAAGCATCACCAGATGATGCTTATAAATACGCTAAAGGAGACTCTATCAAACATCCGTTAGGTTTTGATATGCAGCTTGAAGACCCATTAGATTTTTATGCAGTAACGGATCATGCAGCTTGGCTAGGAATGTTGCAGGCCTATGCCAACCCAAATACTGTTCCGGGCAAGATGGACTTTGCCAAAGACTTACATGGCTTAAATGATGCGGAGAACTTAACCACAGATTCTCTGGCAAGACGCATTGGTCTCTTTAGAGGACTTATTACAGGTGAACTTATTGCACCAACTTACAATCCCTTAAAGCTTTTAAAAACTTACCTTCAAGAGGACACTGTCTACGGGACTAAAGCTTTTGACAGAGAAACGCACCGCTCGGCCTGGAAAGATACTGCTGAAGCAGCAGAAAGACACAATGAACCTGGAAAGTTTACTACCTTTATTGCTTATGAATTTACTTCCAGCGGAATAGGGCAAAGTAACTTACATAGAAACGTTGTGTTCAAAACTAGCAAGGCACCAGTTCAACCTTTTTCGATAGTAGATTCTAGAAACCCTGAAGATTTATGGGATTGGATGGAAAATTTAAGAGAAGGTGGAGTGGAGAGTCTAGCTATTCCGCATAATTCTAATGGCTCTAACGGGGAAATGTTTAAAATGGTTGATTGGGCAGGTAAACCTTTTTCTAAGGACTACTCTTTAAAAAGAATAAGAAATGAACCTTTGGTTGAGATAACCCAAGTTAAAGGCACTTCCGATAGTCATCCACTCCTTTCTCCGAATGATGAATGGGCAGACTTTGAGATTATGAATAATAGAGTTGCTTCTCCTTTCTATTCAAGACCTGAAGGAAGTTATGTAAGGAATGCTTACTTAAGAGGGCTTACTCTTAAGTCGGAATATAACTTAAACCCTTATAAATTTGGTTTGATTGGATCAAGCGATACCCACACAGGAGCAATTTCAGATAACGAAGCTGAGTTTAATTCTAAAGCTGGAATTATTGATGGGACTTCAGCGTTAAGAGGAGCAATTCCAATTGACAAAGATCTTAAAGAACAGATAGAGAATTCTAATATGAATGTGGTGATATCTGGATTTAAAACTATAGAAGATAAAGACTATATTCAAACAACTTATACCGAGTGGGGTGCTTCTGGATTGGCTGCCGTTTGGGCTGAAAACAACACCAGAGAATCAATTTATAACGCTTTTAGAAGAAAAGAGACGTTTGCTACAACTGGCAGTAGAATCAAGGTAAGGTTTTTTGCTGGATATGACTTGCAAGATGCTTTCGAACAGAAAGATCCCGTCGCCTTTGCTTATTCAAATGGGGTGACCATGGGTTCTGATATATTTGAGTCAGATGGAATGGCCCCAAGTTTTTTGGTTTGGGCCTTAAGGGATATTAAAAGAGCTCCTTTGGATAGAGTTCAAGTAATTAAGGGCTGGACCGAGTTAAGTGGTAAACCACATGAAAAAGTTTTTGATGTTGCTTGTTCTGATGGAAATAAACCGGACCCTAAAACAAATAGATGTGCTGATAATGGGGCAGGTGTGAATCTAAAAAATTGTGAAATTTCTGATAATGTTGGTGCTAATGAGCTTAAGACCGTTTGGAAAGATCCTGAATTTGATGCTTCAATTAAATCTTTCTATTACGTCAGAGTGTTAGAAAATCCTACTTGCAGATGGTCCACCTGGGATGCCTTGAAATCAGGAAATGAGCCAAGACCCGATATACCCTCCGTTATACAAGAGAGGGCTTGGTCTTCCCCAATTTGGTACGTTCCAAATACCAGAGGTATTATTGCAGCAAACATTCTTCCTGATGATGTCTAGGAGTTCGTAATTTTTTAATTCTTGCCTGTCGTAGAAGTGACAAATTTCTTTGTAGACTAGAGGTCTAGATAGAATTATTATCTTTGCTATTAAATTACATTTAAGGGAGAAAATGATGAGTTTAAAGTTCAAGTTCCTAGGTTCAATTGTATTGCTTTTAGGGCTTTGGGGATGTACGTCCAGTGATGACATTGTTGACTATTCAGAAGATCTTGAAATATCAGATCCTTTACCTGGCTCCACGCCAGGATTCAATGAGGACAGGAATGTTTATTTTGGCGATCTTCACGTCCACACCAAACATTCATTTGATGCTTACATTTTTGGAACAACAGCCACACCAGATGATGCTTATGATTACGCCAAGGGCGGAAGCATTAAACACGCTCTGGGTTATGACATGCAACTTAGAGAGCCATTAGACTTTTATGCGGTTACAGATCATGGGTTTTTATTAGGAAGTGTTCCTGATTGGGCTGATCCTAATAATGGCAAAGTAGGTACAGAGCCTTTTCATAATTTAAACTCGCCTGAAAATCTAACCCAGGAATCAGTTGCAGCAAGAAGTGTTCTTTTCCAAAGTTATGTAAGGAATATTGCAAATTTCAGCAATATTTGGACCAGGACGGTTGCTTATGTAACCGGAGATACAGCCAGAGGCTCTACTTTGTACGATGTTGATGTTCATAGAACCGCTTGGAAGGATGTTATTCAAAGTGCTCAGAGACACAATGACCCAGGAAACTTCACTACTTTTGTAGCTTATGAATACACATCTTCTACTGCTAGATCTTCTAATACTGAGGGTGCCGCACCATTAAAATGTTTACTCACCGGTTCAGGTTGTAATTTTGAAGGATCTCCTCCTCATGAGGGTGGAAATTTACACAGAAATGTAATCTACAAAGGCAATAAATTTACTGTCGAACCTTTCACAAGATTGAAGTCTTTAAACCCGGAAGATCTTTGGTCTTGGATGGATGAATTAAGAGAAAAAGGAATAGATACAATAGCAATTCCTCACAATTCAAATGGTTCAAATGGCCAAATGTTTGAAATGGAAAATTGGGATGGTCTTCCTATTGCCAGTCAATACGCAGAATTCAGAATGAGAAATGAGCCTCTGGTAGAAATGACGCAGGTAAAAGGTACTTCAGAGACTCATCCAATTCTGTCACCCAACGATGAATGGGCGGACTTTGAAATTATGGATCAAAGAGTAGGAGGGTCTGGTTATAGCAGACCGTTTGGCGGATACGTTAGACAGGCTTATCTTGATGGCTTAGGGATGGAAGAAGAAGGTCGAGGTAACCCATACAAATTCGGAATGGTGGGAGCCAGTGACACTCATACAGGCGCTACATCTGACGACGAATCAAATTTTACATCTAAAATAGGGATATTTGATGGCACAGCAGAGGGTAGAGGGTCGGTACCGATGAGTGGTGAAAATCTCGATTTACTGATGGATAATCCTATAAGGCAATTAACCTTAAAAAAAATTGGGGATAGAGTTTTTAATAATGCCGTCTTTAATACTTGGGGTGCTTCTGGTCTTGCAGCAGTTTGGGCACAAGAAAATACAAGAGATTCTATTTTTGATGCTTTTAGAAGGAAAGAAACTTATGCAACTTCTGGAAGTAGAATAAAATTAAGATTCTTTGCTGGTTACGACCTAGATAAGGCGATGCTAAGTGAAGAAGACCTGGTTGGAGAAGCCTACAAAAGAGGCGTACCTATGGGACAGGATCTCGAGTCTTCAGATGGAGAGAAGCCATCTTTTCTAGTATGGGCTTTGAGGGATAAGAATTCAGCTCCGCTACAAAGGGTGCAAATCATCAAAGGTTGGGTGGATAGAGTTTCCGGGAAACCTCATGAAGAAGTAATTGATGTTGCTTGTTCAGACGGCCTCATGCCAGATCCAATTACTAACAGATGTCCTGATAATAGAGCTTTGGTGGATATTTCGGATTGCTCAATTAGTGCCGATGTTGGTGCCAATGAATTAAAAACAGTTTGGACGGATAACTCATTTGATCCATCATTGAAAGCATTTTATTATGTTAGGGTGCTAGAAAATCCTACTTGCAGATGGTCAACTTGGGACGCAGTAAAGAGCGGTAATGTACCAAGAGAGGATCTGAAAAAGACCATTCAAGAAAGGGCTTGGTCTTCTCCTATCTGGTATTCGTATTAATAGTATTTAAAAAAAAGGAGATATAAATATGTCAAATATACACAATGAACTTTTTGAGCTTTCCATGTCGGATAAGGCAATCCCACTTCTAGAGTTAATAAAAAAACACTGCGAAGAAAACGTAAAACCCATACAGGAAGAATTCTATGCTCTTCAAAATGGCAAAGAAGATCGATGGACCTGGCACCCCAGGCAGTTAGAACTGCTTGAAGGAGCAAAAGATAAAGCCAAAGCGCTAGGGTTGTGGAACTTCTTCTTACCTGATTCAGAAGGCATTATAGGAGACGGCTTAACCAATCTAGATTACACCTACATAGCATCTGAAATAGGTAAATACCCTTTAGCATCTGAGAGTATGAACTGCAGTGCCCCCGATACTGGAAACATGGAGGTTCTTGAGAGAGTTGGAACACCAGAGCAAAAGAAAGAATGGTTAGAGCCTCTTTTAAATGGTGAAATTCGTTCCGCTTACGCAATGACCGAACCAAACCT
>DQKS01000053.1 GCA_015660645.1 Gammaproteobacteria bacterium | reverse complement strand
GGGAAGGAAAGATAGCATCTTTCACTGCTTTTGAAGATACGGACTCTATGCGTAAGTCGATGGTGAAATAACTAAATATAATGAACGAGTCTCACTCTAACTGGCAACAGAAAGTATTCCCTTCAGCATTGGCTATAAGCATAGGCTTTATGGTCCTTTACGTTGTCTTAGGATTTCTTGGAGTTATACCTTCCTTGGAAGCAGGAGCAGTTGTGGGAGAGGCTTCGAGATGGTGCGAGAGAGTAAGTTCTTCTATGTTTAGAGAGCCTGTAAACGCATTAAGTAATTTAGGTTTTATGGTGACTGGATTGTTAATGTTTTGGGTATTAACCAAAGATAAGAGAGATACAGGGTCTAATCAATTCCATGGTCTTACACCTGTTTCTATGCTTTACGCCGGAGCTGCTATTTATTTAGGCCCTGGGTCTATGCTTATGCATGGCACGCATACTGATTGGGGCCAATGGGCTGATAATCTCAGCATGGTGATGTACATATTACTACCTTGGTTAATTAACGTTAAAGAGATGGGGCGTTGGTCCGTAAAGAGATTCTTTATTGTTTATATAGCTATAGTTGTGACTGACGGATTAATACGGTGGTTTAATTTATCCATTGGTATAGATCTATTTGGATTATCGATAGGTCTATGGTGTATATCTGAGGCATTGTATAGGTTCTGGTCACCCCAATTTAGATGGCTTTCTGGCCTTGTTGGGTTTGTGGTGTGCGCAGTTTTTGGTATATACCCTACAGAAATTATTGCTGAATTTGATAAATACTGGTGGGTGTTGGCTTTTTGGATTCCTGCTATATTGTCACCACAAGCACCTCGTTACAGAAGAACGTATTCTCCGTGGTTCTTTGCAGGCATGGCAAGTTATATAATCGCTTTCTCTATTTGGCTTACAGGAGTTCCAGATAGCCCTTATTGCGATCCTGATAGGTTATTTCAAGCTCACGGCATTTGGCATATATTATCTGCTCTGGCTACTTGGTGCTTTTTTATGTTTTTGCGAACAGAAAGAAAATTTCAGAAAAATGAAACCTAACCAATATTTCTATGAAAAAAGTAATTTCAATAACTCTTATACTTCTTAGCTTATCTCTATTTTCTGAAGAGCTCATTGTTGACGTAAGAACTTTAGCAGAATGGAATCAAGGCCATTTAGCTTCAGCAAAACGTATAGAGTGGCAAGAAATTTCGAAAAAAATTCAAAGCCTAAATTTAGACATGGACAATGAAATCATACTCTATTGCCGTAGTGGAATCAGGGCAGGAAAAGCTAAAATTATTTTAAATGACTTGGGTTATATAAATGTTACTAATGCAGGCTCTCTTTTAGAGGCTAAGAATTTAGTCGGAGATGAGATAGAAAAGTAATTACTTATAATTAAGACCAGATTCACTTCTAGGGTCGCCTTTAAGTCGGGCGTGATACATAATCCTAGGTTCAGTTAAGTCCCAAGGTCTAGCCTGATGCATTAGATTTCTGTTATCCCAAATTACGGCATCTCCAACAGACCAAGAGTGATGATAGGTTCTAGGTTTCTGGCAGGAAAAGTCTTCTAAAAATTTCACAAGTTCTCTGGCTTCTGCATCGGACAGTCCAGGTATTTTGTAGGCATGGCGTCCAATGGTTAGAGTTTTTTTACCAGTTTCAGGGTGTACTTTAACCAAAGGTCTTAAAGGTTTTGGATCAACATCAAAACCATACCCACTGAATTCGCTCTCTTCTTGCGGTTTATGGCCATACCTTTCTCGCTGGCTGTATTCGTAAGAATGGTAAGCTGAAAGATTATCTATCTTATTTTTAATATCTTCATCCAAAGCTTCATAAGCTGCAGTCATATCAGCCCAGCCAGTCTGGCCTTCTTTGGAAGGAACTTGGTGGGCAGTAAAGACTGCCCCTTTTGCCTGAATAGGCATATAAGTACTATCATGATGCCATTCCATATTGCCTTTAAGAGATTTAACAATATCGTCATCGTTAGGGTCTCTAACCGTTCCATCTGTTCTAACATTGCTTATAGGACTTAAATTAAATTCAAGCTTGCCAAAGTTTTCTGCGAATTTTACTTGTTCTTGGTTGGTTAGGTGTTGATCAGGAAAAATAAGTAGAGAACGATCTAACCACAGAGAGTAAAGGTTTTTGGCTGTTTCTTCAGTTATCTCTGTGAGCTTAATATTGGTAACGGTTGCTCCAAATGTACTATCAAGATTTGTTACAGTAAAATTTTGTTTCATAGTTATCCTAATTTTTACACGTATAACTCATAAAGATCATTAAGTTTTTCTTATTTAAGACTTTTAAAAAACTTTAAAGCAATATTTGGGAATAGAATATAGGTAAGAAGCATTTCGGTATTTTCTGAAAGATCATCTAGCTTATTATCAACGCATAGCTTTTTTAATTCTTCTTTCATAGTGATCAGCTCTTCAGGTTTGTTTTCGGACATGCCCTCATCTAACGATAATACTTTAGCAAGTAATTCTGGGTTTACTTCACCAGGAAGGTTGCCATATTTACCTGACAGCAGGTTCTTTGATTCATTAGAAAGGTTTTTATATCGTGAATTACCCATAATGTTAAGAAGAGCCTGTGCCCCAATGATTTGAGAAACAGGCGTGACTAGAGGAGGGTAGCCAAAATCTTTTCTTACCCTCGGTATTTCTTCTTTTACTAAATCAATTTTATCTTCTTGGTTATTAGCTTTTAATTGAGATTCAAGGTTTGATAACATCCCGCCAGGAATTTGCTTAACTAGCATTGTGGAGTCTATGCCCTTCATATCACCTTCGTATTCAGAATATTTTTTTCTTACCGACTTAAAAAAGATAGAAATTTCTTCTAACGCCTTTAGGTCTAAGTCTATAGATACATTTTCTTCTTCAAAGATCGCCACTAAAGTTTCAGTGGCCGAGTGGCCATAGGTCATACTCATAGAGGATATTGATGTGTCTATATTGTCTATACCAGCTTCAATAGCTTTCATGTTTGTTGCTGTAGACATGCCAGTAGTTGCATGGGTTTGCATGTGAACGGGAATGGACAGTTGCTCTTTTAGATTGCTAACCAATTCAAATGCATCGTAAGGCTTAAGCAGGCCCGCCATATCTTTTATGGCAATTGAATCTGATCCGGCATCTTCTATTTTTTTTGCTAGATCCATCCAAGTTACAAGATTATGAACGGGACTCTTTGTATAAGCCATTGTACCTTGAGCGTGTTTACCCAACTTCTTAATTTCCTTAATGGTAAATTGAATATTCTTAAAGTCATTTAAGGCATCAAAAGTCCTAAAGATATCAATTCCATTTTCAGCAGATTTATTTAAGAATTCAGAAACTACTTTGTTGGAGTAATGTTGATAACCCACTAGATTCTGGCCTCTAATAAGCATTTGTTGAGGTGTGTTAGGCATAAGTTTAGAAAATACTCTTAATCTTTCCCAGGGGTCCTCGTCAAGATACCTAATACAGGCATCATATGTAGCTCCACCCCAGGTTTCCATAGACCAATAACCAACTTTATCTAGAGTTGGTATTATTGGGACTAGGTCTCTTAAAGCGACGCGCGTTGCAAGAATAGACTGAATTCCATCTCTTAAGACTACTTCAGTAATGCCGACCTTTTTTGTTACTACCATGAGATCTTTACCCTTATCGGGTTTGGAGCTCTCATCGTATAAAATTTCATTTTTTATTCTCTAGATTGATAGGAAAGTTATTGTTAGCCCAGTCGCTAAAACCACCACTCATGGAAAGCACATTGCTATAACCCATAGCTTTTAGGCTCTCGCCAGCAAGAGCAGATCTATAACCACCCTGGCAATATAGAACTACTTCCGCTTCTTGATCGGGAATTAGATTGGCTACATCTCTCTCAATTACCCCTTTTCCAATGTGTATAGAAGAAGGAATATTTCCTTGAACCCACTCTCTGTCTTCTCTCACGTCTACAAGAATAAAATTATGAGACTCGTCTATTTTACTTTTTACTTGATGGACGTCGTTTTCTGGAATTGTCTCTAAAGCTTTTTTGACTAGTCCTAAGAATCCAGGGTTATGATTTTTCATATTAAGAACTATAGTGCTAACTTAAGAATAACAAAACTACTATTTAGAGGTTAATAAATAATCTTTAATAATTTTAGGTTTATTTGTTGTTATCGATGAAAGGCCTAATAATTGATATTCTTTGGCTTCTTCTTCTTCATTTACTGTCCAAACATGCACATCTTTTTTTAGGTTCTTTATAGTTTCAACAAAATTCTTGTTTAGTTTTGGGTGGTTCTGTGCCCCCACTCCATCTGCTCCAGTAGTACTTAGTAATTTAGGTAAATCTTTTTCGTTATGGGAAGGGTTAAAAGCTACTAGTAAATTCCCTGTTACTTCTGGTAGAAGGGACTTTATCTCTTTAATCACTGAATCATTAAATGAGATTATAGAAATGTTATCTTTCTTTAAGTTAGAACTAAGAATTAATGAAATTAAAGGGCTTATTATTTCTAAGCCTGTTTTTACCTCAATAAATATCTCTTTGTTTGATGGCATGACTTCTATCACTTCTTCCAGTAGAGGAATCGGTTCATTTTTCCAGCGTTCTGCTATCCAGGAACCTGCATCAAGATTCTTGATCGTTTGATATTCTGTATTTTTAAGGATTAAAGATTCGCCAGTAGTTCTGAGTGTATTTTTATCATGTAGGCAGACTATTTTTTGATCTTTGGTTAGTCTAATGTCTATTTCAATGCCATCTGCACCTTGTTTGAATGCTTGGCTTATTGAAGCAATTGTATTCTCTGGGGCATCATCGGAAGCCCCTCGATGCCCTATGATTCTAACCACTTAGTCCCAGGTTAAAGCGCCGCCAGTTTGGTATTCTATTACCCTTGTTTCAAAGAAGTTCTTTTCTTTCCTAAGATCCATGATTTCAGACATCCAAGGGAAAGGATTTTCAGCATTTGGGAATTCTTCAGGAAGACCAATTTGCACTAAGCGTCTATTCGCTATGTAGTTTAGGTACTCTTCCATCATGCTGGCATTCATTCCAAGGACACCTCTTGGCATTGTGTCTCGAGCATATTCTATTTCTAATTGCATGCCTTGAAGTATCATTCCAGCTGCTTGGTCTTGCATCTCTTCATCCCAGAGATGCGGATTCTCAAGCTTTATTTGATTGATAACATCAATACCAAAGTTAAGGTGCATAGATTCGTCTCTAAGAATATATTGAAACTGTTCTGCAGTTCCATTCATTTTATTTCTTCTTCCCATGGAAAGGATTTGCGTAAAACCACAGTAAAAGAAGATGCCTTCTAGAACACAATAGAAACCAATAAGGTTGCGTAGTAGCTTCTTGTCCTCTTTTGGAGTTCCTGTTTTAAAATGAGGATCGTCTAACTCTTTTGTGAATTCTAGAGCCCATGAAGCTTTTCTTGCTACTGAAGGAACTTCTCTGTACATATTGAATAACTCTGCTTCATCCATTCCTAGGGACTGGATAACATATTGATAGGCATGAGTATGAATAGCTTCTTCAAAGCTTTGTCTGAGAAGATATTGGCGGCATTCAGGGTTTGTTAAATGTTTATAGACCGATAAAACAAGATTATTAGCTACCAGGGAGTCAGCAGTGGAGAAGAAACCCAAACTACGCTTAACAATCTTTCTTTCGTCTTCCGATAGCCCATCTTCTGATTTCCAAAGGGCTATGTCTCCAGTCATGTTTATTTCTTGCGGCATCCAGTGATTAGCACAACCATCTAAATATTTTTGCCAAGCCCAGTCATATTTAAAAGGTACAAGTTGATTTACATCAGCGCTGCAGTTAATCATTGCCTTTTCATCTACATTAACTCTTGATCCAGCACCAGTTAAAGCGGCCTCCCCTAGAGCTTGATCAAATTGCTCTACGGCTTTCTTTGCTCTTTCCAGTCTGTCAGAAGATGAACCTGTTTCCAAAGAAACATTTATTTTTGGTTGTTTCTTAACAATCTTTTCACTTTGTTCTTCTTTTATTTCTACAGGAGCAGCTTCTTTTTGTTGCTCCGGTGGTTTTTTCTCCGCTTCTGGCTTTTCAAATTCATCCCAACTTAACATAATTAGCTCCTAATTTTATTGACATGCATCGCAGTCTGGATCCGTTATGGAACAAGCGGCAGGGAGAGGTGCAGCTAGTGGTTCCGCTGTTGCAGATACAGCATTTAGCTCTCCTGTTGCTATTGTTGATTTTTCAGAGGTTGTAGCGCCTTTAGACCTTAAGTAGTAGGTTGTTTTTAGACCCCTTAACCAGGCCATTCTATACATAATGTCTAGCTTCTTACCGCTCGGTTCGTTGATATAAAGATTAAGAGATTGACTCTGATCAATCCATTTCTGCCTTCTGCTTGCAGCGTCTATTAGCCATTTAGGTTCTATCTCAAAGGCACAAGCGTAGAGCTTCTTGATTTCTTCTGGAATGCGCGAAATACCAGCAACGCTTCCGTCGTAGTATTTTAGGTCATTGATCATGACGGAGTCCCAAATACCTAGATCTTTAAGAGTCTTTACCATAGGTATGTTTGTTACTGTGAATTCTCCTGAGAGATTCGACTTAACAAATAGATTTTGATAAGTAGGTTCTATAGATTGTGATACTCCTGTTATATTTGCTATGGTTGCAGTTGGTGCGATTGCCATAACATTAGAATTTCTTATTCCTTGGGTTTTGATTGTTTCTCTAAGACCATCCCAGTCCATAGTAGAGCTTTCGTCAATATCTAAATATTCATCCCCTCTACTTTCTTTAAGTAGTTTTATAGAATCAATTGGCAAGATCCCTTGACTCCATAGTGAGCCTTCATACGAGCTGTAAGCTCCTCTCTCTTTAGCAAGATTGCTTGACGCCTTTATTGCATAGTAACTCACCATTTCCATAGATCTGTCAGCAAATTCAACTGCTTCTTCAGAAGCATAGGGAGTCTTCAACATGTAAAGAGCATCATGGAATCCCATGATACCCAGACCTATTGGTCTATGCTTCATGTTAGAAGTTTCTGCTGCTTTAACCGCATAGTAGTTAATATCAATGACGTTATCTAACATGCGTATTGCTGTGTTTATAGTTTTTTCTATCTTTTTTTCATCAAGTTTTCCTTCTGCTATATCTATATGATGCGTTAAGTTTACGGAGCCGAGGTTACAAACAGCTATCTCATCTTGGCTAGTGTTTAAAGTAATCTCAGTACAAAGATTTGAAGAGTGAACAACCCCCACGTGTTGTTGAGGTGATCTTAGATTGCATACGTCTTTAAAAGTTATCCACGGATGTCCTGTTTCAAAGACCATGGAAAGCATTTTTTTCCAGAGCTCTTTTGCATCAACTTTTTTATAGAAGTCTATTTCACCCGTTTCCGTTTGTGCTTCATATTCTTCGTAGCGTTTCTCAAAAGGAAGTCCGTATAGGTCGTGCAAATCAGGCGTATCGCTTGGAGTGAATAACGTCCAACTTTTTCCTTCTGAGACTCTCTTCAAAAAGAGATCAGGAACCCAATTAGCAGTATTCATGTCGTGCGTTCTTCTTCTGTCGTCACCTGTGTTCTTCCTTAGTTCTAGAAACTCCTCTATATCAACGTGCCATGTTTCTAAATAAGAACACACTGCTCCTTTTCTTTTTCCTCCTTGATTCACTGCTACTGCTGTGTCGTTTACTACTTTCAAGAAAGGGACAACGCCCTGCGATTTCCCGTTTGTTCCTTTGATTTGTGATCCTAGTCCTCTGACTGGAGTCCAATCATTACCTAGCCCGCCTGCCCACTTTGAAAGCATGGCATTATCTTGTATTGCTCCGTATATACCGTGTAGATCATCAGGCACCGTGGTTAAGTAACAAGAAGACAGTTGAGAGTGTTGTGTTCCTGCATTAAAAAGAGTTGGAGTCGAACTCATGTAGTCAAAGCTAGAAAGAAGGTTATAGAATTCTATTGCCTTTTCTTCTTTGTTCTCTTCTCCTAGCGCCAACCCCATAGAAACCCGCATGAAGAAAACTTGAGGAAGCTCATATCTAATATCGTCATCATGAATAAAATATCTGTCATATAAGGTTTGTAGACCTAAATACGTGAAATTGTTATCCCTTTCTCCTTTTATAGCTTTGCCCAATCTTTCGATGTCCATTTTTTGTAGCTCTGAGTTTAAGATGTTGTTTTCTACGCCTTTATTTAAAAATTTCTTCAGTGCTTCTGGGTAGAGCCCTTCCATTTCTGGTTGCGTTGCTTGTGTCTGCATATCTAGATACGAAAGGCCTTCTGATCTGATGTTGTCTAGTAGTATTCTTGCTGTTACGTAGGTGTAGTTTGGCTCTTTCTCAACCAATGTTCTGGCTGTCATTACCAAAGAAGATTTAACGTCTTCTAATGTCACACCGTCATAAAGATTTTTGTTTGCTTGCTCTATTATTTCCTCTTTTTCTACTCCTTCTAGTCCATCACAGGCCTCACTTACCATCTTGACCAGCCTTGCCATCTCCGCTGCTCCATCCTCGCCTGAGTCTAGAACAACTTTAATTCCTGATATACCTTCTGTTGATGGTTGTGTTTCCTTTCTTTCCTTTCTTCTTTCTTCTCTATAAAGGACATAGGCACGGGCAACTTTTTGTTCCCCTGTTCGCATGAGCTCCAGCTCAACTTGGTCTTGTATTTCTTCTATATGTAGAGTGCCGCCTGAAGGCATTCTTCTGCTGAAGGTTATTGTTACCGCATTTGCTAGTTCGTTTACTTCGTTATGAATCCTTGTTGAGGCTGCTGCTGCTCCGCCTTCTACTGCTAAAAATGCTTTTGTTATCGCTATAGCTATTTTTTCTGCATCATAAGAGACAACTGACCCGTTCCTTTTAATTACTCTCATTTGTCCTGGGGCCATTGCTGTTTTTGTTGCAGTAGCTTTTGCTTCTTTTGGCTGCTGTTTTCCTGTTTCTGTTGCAGTTTCCATACGTTTTTTTTCTTTTTCCCCTTTTTCCTTTTTTTTCACTATAACCCAACATATAGTGGTTTTTTTTAATACAAGACACAAGATACTGTGTTTTATAGTAAATTACAATACTATAAATATAGAAAATTATTGTGTATTTACTGTGGATAAGTGTTTATATATAAATTAGTGGCTTTTATCGTTTCCTTATTTTCTTGGTTTGTTTATGAATAAAAAAATTATAGCTATCGATCAAGGAACAACCAGCTCGCGTGCTGTTCTTTTTGACCATGAAGGTGTTCTTATAGATCATGAACAAAGAGAATTTAAACAGTTTTTCCCAAACGACGGTTGGGTGGAACATGACCCAGAAGAAATTTGGAGCTCAGTTTTTTTTGTTACTGATACCTTAATTAAAAGACATAATCTTAAATCTTCTGACATAGCATCTATAGGTATTACTAACCAAAGAGAGACAACTCTAGTTTGGAACAAGAAAACAGGGAAGGCTATTTACCCGGCTATAGTCTGGCAAGATAGAAGAACGTCTGAGTTCTGCAATGTTCTGAGGAACCCTGAGTTAGAAAAAATGGTCCAAGATAAAACTGGCTTGTTAATTGACCCGTACTTTTCTGCATCTAAATTAGCCTGGATTTTAGATAATGTTGAGGGAGCAAGAGAGAGCGCTGAGAGGGGTGATTTATTATTTGGCACTGTGGATAGTTTTTTGGTATGGAAACTAACGGGCGGTTTAGAACATAAAACAGATGCTTCTAATGCTTCACGTACCATGCTTTTTAACATAAAAGAAAATATTTGGGATTCTGAGCTTTTAGACTTATTTAAGATTCCTAAAAGCATGTTACCTGAGGTTTGCGACAATGTTCATTATTATGGCACTACAGATTCTTTTGGTGGTTCTATTGGCATAGGAGGGATGGCAGGTGATCAGCAGGCGGCATTAATTGGTCAAGGTTGTTTTAATAAAGGAGATATTAAAAGTACATATGGCACTGGGTGTTTTGTTATCTTAAACACTGGAAAAGATTTTCTGAAGTCAAAGAATAGACTGCTTTCTACTATTGCATACCGGATAAATGGAGAAATAACTTACGGTATGGAAGGAAGTATTTTTGTTGCAGGATCTGCAATCCAATGGCTAAGAGATGGTTTAAAATTTTTTAAATCAGCTAACGAAACAGAAGCTTTAGTAGAACAGGCTAATTTAGACTCCCGTGTAATAGTAGTACCAGCTTTAACTGGATTAGGAGCCCCTCATTGGGATCCTGAAGCAAGAGGAGCTATTTTTGGTTTAACTCGTGATAGTGGGGTAGCAGATATAACCAGAGCAACCCTTGAATCTATTATTTACCAAACTAAAGACTTGCTAGAAGCCATGCGACAAGATGGAGCGGAAATTAAAAAATTAAAAATTGATGGTGGAATGGTAGTTAACTCTTGGTTTAACCAGGAATTAGCAAATGTCCTGAATATTAAAACTTACAGGCCAAAAGTTATTGAAACAACCGCAGTTGGTGCGGCCTATCTGGCAGGTATAAGTGCAGGTATTTATCCAGATTTAAAGTCTGTAGCTAAGGTATGGAAAAGTGACAAAGAGTTTATCCCGTCGACAACAAATAAAAAGAAAGCTGATCAAAAGTACTTGTCATGGCAGGAAGCTGTTAAAAAAACTCTAACCTAGAATTATTAAAGAAGAGAAAGCAAAAGACTCTTTTGTGCATGAAGTCTATTTTCTGCTTGATCCCATACTTTACTCCTTGGATCATCTAACATGTCATGAGAGATTTCTTGACCTCTAGCAGCAGGGAGACAATGGAGGAAGATTGCATCACTTTTAGCTTTATCCATAACCTCAGGTGATATTTGGTAGCCTGAGAAGGCGGCAAGCCTGCTACTAGTTTCCTTTTCGTCTCCCATAGATATCCAGACGTCTGTTGTTACTAAGTCAGATTCCTTTAGTCCAATATCTAACGATTTTGTCATCTCAACATTGCTAGCTAATTTAAGGTCCTTAGGTTGAAATTCTTCCGGGCAGACAATTACTAAATTAAAATTAAAAATTTCTGCAGCCTCTATGTAGCTATAACAAACATTATTGTAATCTCCTACCCAGCAGACTTTCTTATTTTCTATTGAACCTTTTTGTTCTATAAAGGTAACCATATCTGCTAGTAATTGGCAGGGGTGTGACAGGTCTGTCAAGCCATTAATCACTGGCACACTAGAACTTTTAGCGAAGTCTTCTAGAGTTTCGTGTTTAAGTGTTCTTAAGACAATCCCATCAGCCATTGAGCTTATGACTTTTGCGCTGTCAGCAATGGGCTCGCCTCGTCCAAGCTGAAGATCGTTTACAGAAAGAAAGCTAGCTCTACCGCCAAGCTGGCTCATTGCAACTTCAAAAGATAATCTTGTTCTGGTTGAAGATTTTTCAAAAATTAGCGCCAAATACTTCCCTTTGAGCTTATCTAAAAGAGAGCCTTTTTTTAGTTCTTGGGCCGCATATACAAGATCTCTTACTTCAGTAGATCCATATTCTTTTAAATTTAAAAAGTGCTTATTCATTTTATATCTAGTTAAAAAAAGCAGCTAATAATATAGTTTATCGAGAATGGTAGCAATTAATGATATCCTTCGCTTTTTTTTAGAGGATAACCATAAAAAATGACCAATTTCCAAGTCAGACCCTACAGTAATATTTCTCCTATTGGGCTAGATAAATTTAATGGAACCAATTGTTATATTTCAGAAGCTTCTGAGGAACCAGATGGAATCTTAGTTAGAAGCACTAAGTTAAATAAAAATCATCTTACTAAATCACTTAGGGCAATCTCTAGAGCAGGGGTGGGAGTTAATAATATTCCTGTCAACTTATGTACCGACAAAGGCATTGTTGTTTTCAACACTCCTGGTGCTAATGCAAATGCCGTAAAAGAATTGGTACTTGCCGGCCTCATGTTGTCTAGCAGAAATATCTTTCCTAGTATTAATTTTGTTAATGGTTTGAAGCATCTATCTGATATAAAAGATCTCGAGCCATATCTTGAAGATAATAAGAAATTGTTTAAAGGAAAAGAATTAGCAGGGTCAACTCTAGGGATTGTAGGTCTAGGAGCCATAGGATCAAGGGTAGCAAAAATGGGTGTCGCTCTTGATATGGAGGTTATTGGATATGACCCAGCTCTTTCCGTAGAAGCTGCGTGGAGGCTTCCAAGCGAAGTAATTCCTGCTGAATCTTTAGAAGAATTATTTAAGAATTCAGATTATATTACTCTCCACATTCCGGCGCTCGAATCAACCATGGGGATTATTAATAAAGAACTTCTGAGTCACTGCAAAGGGGTGTCCCTTCTAAACTTTGCCCGTCATGAGGTTGTTAATACAGACGATGTCTTAGAAATTCTTGATTCTAATAAATTGGATAATTTTATAACAGATTTTCCAACACCAGACTTGATTAAAAGAGCTAATAATCATAAAGATGTAACTTTATTACCTCATATAGGGGCAAGTACATTTCAAGCTGAAGAAAACTGTGCTGTGATGGCGGTCAATCAGAT
Source organism: Gammaproteobacteria bacterium (assembly GCA_015660645.1). Taxonomy (GTDB): domain Bacteria; phylum Pseudomonadota; class Gammaproteobacteria; order Magnimaribacterales; family Magnimaribacteraceae; genus CAJJAM01. The sequence goes on along the minus strand of DQKS01000053.1, from coordinate 26,512 downwards.
AGTTGATTTTCTTGAAAGTGGAAATATTAAGAATTCTGTAAATTTCCCTAATGTGCGATTAAAAAGTACAACAACAAACCGTATTACTATAATCAATAAGAATGTGCCGGCCATGATTGGTCAAATAGCAACTTCTCTTGGTAATTTAGGTCTTAACATTGCCGAAATGATAAATGTTGGTAGCGGTGACATTGCTTATAGCATAATTGATATAGAAAATGCAGTAGAAGAAGAGGCTATAAAAACTCTTGCGTCAATTGAAAATATAATCAATGTAAGACTTTTAAAAGATAATAATGATTAAGTTATGAGTTATAAGATTATTTATAGAAATTCAATAACCCATTCTTTTTATTGCTGTTAGGAATTGTTAATTTCTATAAATAATATTGAGAGCTAACTGTGAGTTAATATTTAGGAAGTAATTATTTTCTTTGATTTGGACTATTAGTTTTTCTAAGTTTAAACCTTGTTGCTAACTCCTTGTATTTGCTATTAAAATCCTACATCAGATTTTGAGCTTATAAAAAAAACCCTAATATCTTAATCTTTTACACATAAATCTTAGAGTATAGTCAAGTTTTTCAACTAACTTTTAAAAACCAAATTTTTTTTGCACAAAAAAAGGCTTAAAATATAAGTTATTGATTATATTAGTAATTTTTATATTAGGTTAAAATTTGTACAATCTGTTGACACTCCTTTGCCACAAAAGCATTATCTAGATAAGTAAAACTTATCCATAGACTTATCCACAGAAATTGTGGATAAAAATTTATAAATTTTTTTTTATTATTGCCACCTTTCTTTTTTTTATACTAATATATTTATAGATGGAAGATAAACAAATTAACGCTTTTCCAACTCTAGAAGAAAGCTGGGGAAGGGTATTAAATTCAGAGTTTAGTAAAGAATATATGATAAATCTGAATAAGAATTTGTTTGAATTACGAAGTTCAGGCAAGAAGATTTTTCCTGAACCAGAAAACTTGTTTGCCTCTATGAATGCCACTCCTTTACATAATGTTAGGGTGGTAATATTAGGACAGGATCCCTATATGCATCAGGGCCAAGCTAATGGGCTTTCTTTCTCAGTTAATCCAGGTGTGGCATTGCCTCCTTCACTGAAAAATATCTATAAAGAAATTCTGAGGAGTACCAATGGCTTGGAATCCTCCAATGGCTCTTTAATTGGATGGGCCAAACAAGGAGTACTTCTTTTAAATAGTATCTTGACGGTTGAAGAGGGCCTGCCTAGATCTCATTCTAATATGGGGTGGGAGAAATTTACTGATGAAATAATACGCACTCTGGACCAAACTGATAAATTAGTTTTTATGTTATGGGGAAAAAATGCTTCAAAGAAAGGAGCTTTTATAGATAAAACAAAACACCTTGTATTGGAATCTTCTCATCCGTCGCCGCTTTCAGCTCACAGAGGCTTTCTTGGGAATAATCATTTTCCGAAGTGTAACAAATTTTTAAAAGAAAATAACTTTCAAGAGATTATCTGGTAGGAGATTATTTTTTAATGGTTAGATTTGTTTTACCTTTAGAGGTTTTGTAACTCTTATCTACTTTATTTACTTTAATCGAGATCAACGCATAAGATCCGTCTAGGTGATTTAGGACCTTAACAATAGTTCCAGCTCTTTTTCCAGTGTTATCTTCAATTGACATATTAGCTTCAAGCAGGTTGTTAGAGCTCTGTGCTAGATAGAGTCTAGGTAAACTTTTAGCTCTGTAGTGCATCCTTGATACAATCTCTTGTCCGGTATAGCACCCTTTTTCAAAATCTACCCTTTCCGTCACATCATAATTAATTTCATGAGGTGTAAATTCTTCTGTTAGATCTTCAGTAATTTCAACATCCTTATTAAAAAAATCATCTAGATGCCAGTCGCTTAACTCAGAAGTTACGGGAAAATTTTCAATAGCATCATTACTCTTATTGGTAATAATTAATTTAAATATTTTCTCTAAATAACTTAGAACCAACCCATTTTTATGAATAAATTGATTATCATTTAAATTATAATCGGAGAATAATTCTTTAACGACCTTATCCCTAGCCCCGTATAAATTTTTATCTTTTAAAACAGATATATCAACTTTATAAAAAGGGGAGTATTTTTTTAGAGCTTCATGAGTCTTCTGCATCATAACTGCTGGCCCTATCAGCCAATATTTACTGGAATCTTCTTTACTTGGATTAATTAGAATAAAAGAACTAATGACCCTTCCTTTAACATTACAAATAGCTCCTAAGATAGGATTTTCTGAGCTAACCTTATTTATATCGCATGTTAATTGACCTTGTAATAGATCTTTTGTTCCTTCACCTACTATCTCAAGTATGTTCAAATAGTTTAAGTTTATTAATCTTCTTTCATTCATAATTTAATCTACTAACATTATAGGACAAACCGCTTGACTGATTTAAAGAAAAAAATATTGTGGCAATGTCGAAGAGGTTTATGGGAACTTGATATAATTCTTTTACCTTTCGTAGAAAAGGAATTTACAAATTTAAACACACAAGATCAGCTGCTTTTTCAGCAACTATTAAAGTATGAAGACATAGAGCTATTTGATATCTTTGTTAATAAGATTGAACCTCAAGAGAGTCAATTCATTAATTTAATTCAGTTAATTTTAGATAAGCACATGAAAAACCACAATGGACTTTAAACCATCACTTTTAGCAGACTTGGGAGCAACCAATGCTAGGTTTGCAATAAGCATTGACGGTAAGACTTACAGAGATTCCTTGGAATTAAAAATTTCAGAATACGACTCTATGGAATCTCTTTGTCAAGGATATCTAGAATTAATTGATCTTAAGGGTTTAAAAAGAGCTGTTATAGGTGTGGCTGCTCCCGTAATAGCTGATTCAGTTTCCTTCGTGAATTGTGATCTGGAATTCAGCCAATCAAAGTTACAATCTAGCCTATTTTCAGAAGGACTTAGGGTTGTTAATGATCTTACCTTGCAGGCTCATGCTGTGAATTTTCTTAAAGATGATGAGTTGGAAGTTATCGGTGCTAGACTCCCATATTTAGAAGGCCCAAAAATCTTAGTTAGTCCAGGAACGGGTTTGGGCATGGCAGGTATTATCAAAGAAGAGGTGGTATCGACCGAGGCTGGGCATCTAAATATACCTGCAAAAATAAAAAAAGAAGACCTTGATCTTATCATAGATGTATTTAGAAGAAAGACAGGAAGAATGCCAACTTATGAGGACTTTTTATCAGGAAAAGGGTTAAATTTTTTTTATCGTGTCTTGTCGGGCCAAGAAGAATGTCAGCTTTCAAATGAAGAAATCTTGTTAAATTACAATACAGATTCTATTTGTTTAGAGGTAAAAGATAGTATGAATTATCTCTACGCTGCTTATTTAAGGTATATCGCCTTAGCCTGGGGAGCACTTGGAGGTGTTTATTTGGTTGGCTCAATTACCAATTCTTTATTGTCAGATATTGATAATAATGAGTTTAGAAATATCTTTGAAGATAGTGATACCATGAAAGGTCTCCTTAGAGTTACATCCATATATCGGGTAAAACCTCAGGACTTAGGTTTTAGGGGGGCATTAAAGCTAACTAGAGATTTTTAGTAGCTTTTAATCCTGAAACAATTATTTTTTATTAAGAACTTTTGCTTTATTATTTGGTCTATGGAATATGGTTGATAAACAATCAAAAAAAGAAACAAATCGAGAAGCAGACCTTGCTCTGGTTAGGAGGGCTAAGAGAGGAGATTATCGGGCCTTTGACCTCTTAGTTTTAAAATATCAGTCTAGGCTTGTTTCAATAGCTTTTAAGTATGTTAAAGAGATTCAACTTGCCGAAGATATTTCCCAAGAAGCATTCATAAAAGCTTATAAAGCAATTAACTCCTTTAGAGAGGAGAGTGCTTTTTATACTTGGCTTTATAGAATAACGGCAAATACAGCAAAAAATTATTTAGTTTCTAAAGGACGCAGAAGAGAGTCTTCTATTTCAGAATTGAGTACTTTAGAAAATGAAGACCAATTTGTTATAGCTTCTCACGATTCTCCTGATGAAATCCTTTTAGCTCAGGAATTAAGAAATACTCTTTTTAATGCAATAAGTAGTCTTCCAGAAGATACAAGGACGGCTTTGTCTTTGAGGGAGTTTGAGGGGTTAAATTATGAAGAAATAGCGAAGATTATGAATTGCCCTGTAGGTACAGTAAGGTCAAGAATATTCAGAGGGCGCGAAACTTTAGAAGATTTAATCTCACCAGTCACAAATAAATTTAAAGTAATTAATAATAAAGAAACAATATGAATGAGAATATAAAAGAGAGAATTTCTGCCATGGTTGATGGAGAATTATCAGAGTTTGAAGTTAGAAGAGTGTTGGATGAAATTGAGAAAGAACCAAAGTTAAGGAATTATTGGGATTTACTCCAAATAACTAGACGAAGTTTAACTAATGAAGAACTGGGAAAATTGGATGTTGACATAACTGATCGTGTAAGAAAAGAGTTGTCCGGTAGCAAATTGCATGTAGGGGAAGAAAATTCTTCTAAATTCCAATACAGAGCTTACTTAGCGGCTACGGCAGGCCTTGCTTTGTTTTTTGGTGTTAATTTCTTTTTTATGCCGGCCTCGTTGGCCATTGATACTTTTTCAGAAGAGGCTTCTCTGAAGATTGCTAATGCGATAGAAAGTCCTGAAGCAATGGAAGTGTTGAATAATTCTGTTTTAGGCTTAGATGCAAGGTTAGAAAAATTTAATTATGATTCTGGTGGAAAAATACATGCAAACTACGTCTTCCCAAAAGACGGAAGGACATTCCAAGTTAGTTTATCTCCTGTAATGTTAGAATATAAATCTCTACAACCTCGAACATTAAGGAGAGCATTTATTAAAACAAACAAAGGAGTTTTTGTTGTTTCAGTAACCGGAAATATAACAGAAGAAAAAAAATCTCAAATACTTCAAAATGCTAATTATTTTTCAGATCAGATAAAGTAAAATTAGATAAAATAAAATTAACTAAACCTTATGCGTAAAATTCAATTTTCTTCGTTAGCAGTAATTACTTTATTGTTAAGCTGTCAGTTGATCTCAAAAGATCTTCCTAATTTTTCAGATTTAGCCGAAGAATCTACTCCTGCAGTAGTTAATATTACTAGTACCAAAACTATATCCAAAAAACAGTTTAGTCCATTTAATCAAAGAGGATTCCAAGACCCAAGATACGATGAATTTTTTAAGAGATTTTTTGGAGAACAAGCTCCAAATCAGCAACGTCAAAGGCCGGTTAAATCAACAGGATCAGGGTTTATAATTTCTAAAGACGGTTATCTATTAACAAATAATCATGTGGTAGAAGGCGCTGATGAAGTAATTGTTAGTTTAGGAGATAGACGAGAATTTAAGGCTGAAATAGTTGGCTTGGATGCTAGGTCAGATGTAGCTTTGCTTAAGATAGAAGCAGAAAATTTACCTATTTTAAAGATTGGAAACTCTAAAAAATTAAAGGTAGGAGAATGGGTTGTTGCCATCGGCTCTCCTTTTCAACTTTCATTCTCTGTAACGGCAGGAATTGTAAGCGCTAAAGGAAGAAGTATTCCAAATGGATCAGATACAACCTACGTACCTTTTCTGCAAACTGATGTTGCTATAAATCCAGGAAACTCAGGAGGTCCTTTATTTAATCTTGATGGAGAGGTTGTTGGGATTAACTCTCAAATATATACAAGGTCAGGTGGTTACATGGGTGTCTCATTTTCTATTCCTATTGATTATGCTATGGATGTAGCGGATCAGCTAAAGAAAAAAGGTTATGTTGCACGAGGCTGGCTGGGTGTGAGTATTCAAGAGGTGACCTCTGAACTTGCTGAAGCACTAGATATGGAAATACCTAAAGGAGCTTTGATTAGTCAAATTATTAAGGATAGCCCAGCGGAAGAATCTGGTCTTAAGGAAGAAGACGTTATTCTTTTGTTTGACGGAGAAGAAATATTTTACTCTACTGATCTTCCTCAAACCGTTGGGAGCATTAAGCCTGACTCTGTAGTAACTGCAGTTGTTTTACGGGATGGAAAAAAGAAAAATATAAAAGTTAAAGTGGGAGAGTTACCCAAAGATCCTGGATTAGCCTTTTCTTCACAAACTAACTCGCCCAGAAATGTACTAGGCGTTATTGTAGAAAATCAAGATCCTGAAGCTGATATTTCTGGGGTTGTGGTTACTGAACTAGACCTAACTGGTCTAGCAGCAATGGCAGGTATAATTAAAGGTGATGTTATCTATTCGATTGGGGGAACTCGTCTTAAGAATGTAGAAGGTTTTAAAAATGCTCTTCAAAAACTTGAATATGGTAAGTACACACGAATAGGCGTTTCAAGAGACGGCAATCAAAGAATTCTTAGCTTAAAACTTACAAAGTAGTTATCCTGCGTATTATTCACAGCTTTAAAGGCTGATTTTTTCTTATGAATATTAGAAATTTCTCAATAATTGCCCATATTGATCACGGCAAATCTACTCTTGCCGATAGAATTATTGAGCTATGTGGAGGTCTTTCTAGTCGTGAGATGACCTCCCAAGTTCTTGATACTTTAGATTTAGAAAAAGAAAGAGGCATTACAATTAAAGCTCAAACTGTAAATCTTTCTTATAAGGCACAAAATGGTGAAACTTATCAATTTAATTTAATTGATACTCCGGGACATGTTGATTTTTCCTATGAAGTTTCTAGGTCATTATCTGCATGTGAAGGTGCAATTCTATTAGTTGATGCTTCTCAGGGAGTTGAAGCTCAAACATTATCAACTTGCTATAATGCCGTTGAAGAAGGTTTAACGATAATCCCTGTCCTAAATAAATTAGATCTTGATCAATCTGATCCAGAGAGGGTTAAAAAAGAGATAGAAGAGATAATCGGAGTCGATGCTTCTGAAGCGCCATGTATAAGTGCAAAAATGGGAACGGGCATAGAGGAGGTTTTAGAACAAGTAGTTGCTTTAATTCCAGAACCAGAAGATTTAAAAGAAGAACCGCTTCAGGCATCAATAATTGATTCATGGTTTGATAATTATCTCGGTGTGGTTTCTTTGGTTAGAGTTGCTAAAGGAAGTATTAAGAAAGGAGATGCTATAGAAATCTTTTCAAAAAAAGAAAAACACAACGTAGATAAAATTGGAGTTTTTACTCCTAAAATAAGCGATCTTAAGGAGTTGTATTCTGGTCAGGTTGGTTTTATATGTGCAAGCATTAAAGATATTCGCGGAGCTCCAGTAGGAGATACTATAATTAAAGCTAATTCAGGTACCGCAAGACTCCCAGGTTTTAAAGAAGTTAATCCTCAAGTGTATGCTGCGCTTTTCCCTCAAAGGGCAGATGACTTTGAGGCTTTTAGAGAATCTTTAGAAAAATTATGCATTAATGATGCAGCTTTACAATATGAGCCGGAACAGTCTGAAGCTTTAGGGGCTGGATTCAGGTGTGGTTTTCTTGGAACTTTACATATGGAGATAGTTTCAGAAAGATTAAACAGAGAACACGGTATGGATCTTATTGCTACTGCACCTACTGTGGCCTACGAGATAATCAATACGGATGGCAATACCCAAAGAATTGAAAATCCTAGTGCACTTCCAGACTATAGCAAAGTTAAGGCAATACTTGAACCGATAGCCAGAGCAAATATATTGGTACCGGAAAGCTATATTGGTGCAGTTATGAAGCTTTGTAATGATAAAAGAGGAAAGCAAATTAGTATGCGATATGTAGCGGATCAAGCTGAATTAGCTTACGACATTCCTCTAAGCGAAATAGTGGTAGATTTTTTTGATAGATTAAAATCAGTCAGCAGAGGTTACGCTTCTTTGGATTATTCACTGGATAGATACGAAGAAGCAGATGTAATAAAACTAGATATACTTCTTAATGGAGATCGCGTAGATGCTTTAGCTCATATGGCTCATAGGTCGGTTGCCTCCTTAAAAGGTAAACAATTTACCGAATCTCTTAAAGAAGTCATTCCTAGACAGCAGTTTGATGTTGCTATACAGGCAGCTATTGGAGGAAAGATCATTTCTAGACAAACGGTCAAAGCTTATAGAAAAGATGTAACAGCAAAGTTATATGGTGGTGATGTGACAAGAAAGATGAAATTACAAAAAAAACAAAAGGCTGGGAAAAAGAGAATGAAAAACATTGGGAGAGTAGAAATTCCTCAAGATGCTTTTTTATCAGTTTTAAAAGTTAGGAATTAACATGGACACTCCTTTAGTTATATTTATTCTTGCCGAAGTAGTCGGTTATTTGTCATGGATTTTCTTTGTGCGTACTGAAAATAGTAAGAGTAGGGACATAGTTAGTTTTTTAATGTTTGCGTTGGCTTTGGTAGTATTGGTGAGAGTATTTCAGTTAAATCTAGACTTTGGACTCGTCTTATCTATAGCTACTTTAATAGCTGGAATTTCTTGGTTTGTAGGCTATCTAATTAAAATAAAAGAACTAAGAATAGAAAGTAAGTCTTATTTTATTATTCTTTTTATTATCACTTGCTTTAGGTCATTTACATACGAACCATATCAAATCCCTTCAAGATCTATGGAACCAGGGTTACAGATTGGTGATTTTGTTCTTGTAAATAAATATGCTTATGGACTTAAATTCCCTGGAACCCATTACTTATTAACTGATTTAGTATCACCGAAACGAAACGATGTTGCAGTTTTTTTGCCACCCCATTCTTTGTGCAAGGTAAATCCACAAGAAGCAAGACCGGATATTATCAATTTAACATTACAGAAGAGTCAGTCTTTTTTAAATAGGTTCTTAGAATTACAAAAACAACGTTGTACAGAAATGGGAATAAAATATGTTAAGCGTGTTCTTGGCGTACCAGGAGATTTGGTTGAAATTAAAGGTGATGAAGTTTGGATAAATGGAGTAAAACTGCTGCATGAAGTCATTGGTAGAGATGACAAAGGGGATCTAATTAATGAGACATTGGACAATGGTACTCATGTTATTAGATCGAAAGGTATTTCTGACTACGAGGAATTTACTTGGAAAATACCCGAAGGTAGTTATTTAGCCATAGGAGATAATAGAGACAACAGTCTGGACAGCAGGGTTTGGGGATATTTCTCTGATAAGTATTTAATCGGTAAAGCAGAATATATATGGTTGCACTGGGGTTCCTTTTCTGAACTTCCAGGTTTTTTTAGGAATGGAAGAATACAGTAGATCTTAATGTGTTGGACTAGCTGTAAATTAGGGTATAGTTTTAAGGACCCTTCCTTATTAGAACTTTCTCTTACCCATAAGAGTAATTCAGCCAATAATAATGAAAGGTTGGAATATTTAGGTGATTCTCTTTTAAATTTTATTATTGCAGAAGAAGTCTTTAATCGATTTAAGAGTTTATCAGAAGGTCAATTAACTCAATTCAGAGCATCCTTAGTGAGTCGTGAATCACTCGATGAAGTAGGAAGAGAAATCGATCTTCAAGATCATGTAAAAATTGGGAAAGGTGAGATGCTCCAAGGAAACTCAATAATAGGAAATTCATTTGAAGCGTTGATAGGTGCCATTTATATAGACGGCGGTTTTGAAGCAGCCGCACAAGTTGTGTCCTTGTTATTTGAAGAAAGACTAAGTCTTCTTAATGATTCACAAGATTTAAAAGATTCAAAGTCTAAATTGCAGGAGTATCTCCAAAAAAAAGGAGAAGCTCTACCTTTGTATACAATAATGAAAGAAGAAACTAACAATCAAATTAAAAAATTTAATATCATGTGTAGTCTAGAAGACTTAAATTTATCAATAGAGGCTGAAGGAAACACAAGAAAGAAAGCAGAAATAAAAGCTGCCGAAAAGATGCTAGAGTTAATAGAAAGAAAGAATGACTAAATCAAAAGATTCTAGAACAGGATACGTGTCCTTAGTTGGAAAAACAAATGTAGGCAAGTCGACTTTACTTAATCAAATGGTAGAACAAAAAATTTCTATCACCTCCAGGAAGCCGCAAACTACTCGGCACAGACTCTTGGGTATTAAAACAAAAGATTACGCACAAGCTATTTTTATAGATACACCTGGTTTTCATCAAGGTCAGAAAAGAGCCCTGAATCGATATATGAATAAAGTAGCGATAGGAGCAATGTCTGGTGTGGATGTTCTTTTGTATGTGATTGAGGCATTAAAATTTGATCAAGAAGATGAAAGATTATTAACACAAATTCCAGCTAATTTAGAACACGTGATACTAGTTATTAATAAAGTAGATAGGATCTTAGATAAAGATCGTCTGTTGCCGTTTATAGAGAAATTAGCTAGCAAGTTTAATTTTTCCGATATCGTTCCTATTTCAGCTTTAAAAGATCAAAACATTGAAAGTCTGGAGTCTTCTATCTTTTCTAAACTTCCTATGGGTGAGCACTCTTATCCTGAAGATCAAGTGGCTGATACCACTGAAAGATTCTTAACAAGTGAGGTGATAAGAGAAAAGTGCATAACACGATTGGGAGATGAGATTCCTTACCGCATTTCAGTCATGATAGATTCTTTTAATTTGAAGAATAAAGTTACCCATATAGACGCAACGCTTTTTGTCGAAAAGAAAAGCCAGAAAGGTATTGTTATTGGGCAAGGTGGAAAACATTTAAAGTTAATTGGAACTGCGGCTAGGTTAGAATTAGAAGAAATTTTAAAAACAAAAGTGATGCTTCGTCTCTGGGTTAAAGTCAAAAGCGGATGGACCGATAATGAGGCTATGATGAGTACAATGGGATACGATCTTGGTTAATAGAGCTACCTTAGAGGAAGCATTTATTCTTCATACAAGGTCTTTTAAAGAGACAAGCCTTATAGTGGATGCCTTTACTCAAAATTATGGAAAGATGTCGTTTGTTGCGAAAGGAGCAAAGAGACCCAAGAGTGGCTTGCGAGTGATTCAAACACCCACAACGGTTTTTTCAATTTCTTTTACTGGTAAAGGTGACCTTAAAACCCTTACTCAATGTGAAATCATAGAACATTTTAGAATATCTTCTAAGGTTGCTTTGAGTTGTATCATCTACTTGAATGAACTCTTAACAAAAACTCTTGAAAAAGAAGATCCTCACCCTGAAATATTCAATCAATTTAAGATGCTTTGCCATAATTTATCTAAAGATCAAAATCAAGAATCAATAGAGTTACAACTTAGATCATTTGAATTAATTTTACTTCAAGAACTAGGTTATGGAATTGACCTAGAGAAAGAAGCACTTTCTGGTATTCCTATAAATGTTAATTCTTCTTATAGCTTTGATCCTGCTCTTGGTTTTACCAAAATAGGAGAAGCAGAAGTTGAACTAGCAGCGGGCGGCTTTTTAGGTAAAGATATTTTAAGTTTTGCCAAAGGAGACCTTGCTAATACAGGCTCAAGAAGCGCTTCTAAAAAGATAATGAGAAGGGCGTTAGATTTTCATCTTGGTAATAAGACCTTAAATATAAGAAAATACTTGATAGAAAGTGGTGCACAATAATGATTAAAGGTGTCGGAGCAGATTTTTTAGATAAATCTAGAGTAGAAAATATCTTTTTAAAATTTGGAAACAGGTTTGTTAATAAAATTCTCTCTGAAAAAGAGTTTGTCGAATTTAATAGAAAGACTCACTTGTCTAAAAGAGTTTCTTATCTTAGTAACAATTTTGCCTGTAAAGAGGCCGTTTCAAAAGTACTGGGAACCGGTTTTAGCAAAGGGGTATTGATGAAAGATATAGAAATACTAAGATCTAAATCAGGTGCGCCGTATGCAAATTTACAAGGGGCTGCTGGCACCGTAGCAGTTGAAAAAGGTCTGGATATATTTCATCTAACAATAACTGATACCAAAGAATATTCTTTGGCGTTTGCAATTGGAGAGCAGAGATGAAGATTATACTATTGGGACCTCCGGGTGCCGGAAAGGGAACACAAGCAGATGTAATCTGTAAAACTTTTAGTATCCCACACATTTCGACTGGCAATATGTTGAGAGAAGCTGCAGAAGCTAAAACAGATCTTGGCAAGAAAGCACAGGCACTATTGGATGCTGGAATTCTAGTTTCAGACGAAGTAATTGTTGGATTAGTCGAACAGCGTATTAATCAACAAGATTGCCAATCAGGTTTTCTTTTTGATGGCTTTCCAAGAACAATTCCTCAGGCAGAAGCATTGATTGAAAGATCGGTTGAAATAGATTTTGTAGTCGAAATTGAAGTACCAGATGAAGAAATTATTAGTAGAATGTCAGGTAGGCGCATGCACCCAGGATCAGGAAGGAACTACCATATAGAATTTAACCCACCAAAAATAGCGGACATCGATGATGAATCCGGCGAGCCTTTGGTTCAAAGAGAAGATGATAATCCTGAAACAGTTAAGGATAGGTTGGAAGTTTATAGTAATCAGACGTTACCTTTAATTGAATTCTACTCAGAAAGATCAGAATCCGTAAAATATATTCGAGTCTCTGGTAGTGAATCTCCAGAATTAGTTTCAAAAAATATTCTTGATCAAATAGACCAAGCTTAATATGGCAAATATTCTTGCTATAGAGACTTCAAGTGACGCATGTTCCTTAAGTCTTTTGTTTCATAATAGTGAATATCATTTTCATGAGATCCTTCCCAAACAGCATACAGAAAGGCTGTTGATAGAAATAAAAAGGCTTTTACGCCTGGCCAATGCCGAATTAAAAGAATTAGATGCAATTGCGGTTGGTTGTGGTCCAGGTTCTTTTACAGGAATTCGACTTGCTTGTTCGGTTGCTCAAGGTTTGGCATTTAGCAATGACTTAAAAACCATTCAAGTTTCCAGCTTGGAAGTCTTAGCTAAAAATATTTATGATAAATTTAAATCTGAAGATATTGTTTCAATTGTAAATGCTCGCATGAAACAACTGTATGTAGGAGAATTCTTATATTCTGAACAGGGGCTTATAAAAGCTAACCTTTTTGTTTCTCCAATAGAAGGGTTTGAATTAAAGGCTTATAACAAAAACACTTTTTTTGTAGGAGACGGTTGTGTTTTGATAGAAAAAAGACTTAATAAAATATCTAAAAATCTCCTCGTAAATCTTCCTTCTGCTAAAGATCTTCTTGAGTTAGCAAAGGATAAGTACGCCAAGGATGAACTGTTAGATCCTTCAAAGCTACTCCCTGTATATCTTTCAGGTGAAGAGCAGTGGAAGAAAGCCTAATGGATATTTTTGACTTACTGTTACTTTCAATAGTCCAAGGATTAACTGAGTTCTTGCCAGTTTCTAGTTCGGCGCATCTAATTTTAATAAGTGAATTCTTAGATTCTAATGATCAAGGTATAGTTTTCGATGTGGCTGTACATTTAGGAACTCTATTTGCTGCAATTATTTATTTCAGAAAAGAAGTCGTTGAGATGATAAGGGGGCTTTCATTTAAGGAAGAAAACAAACAAGGAACACAGCAGTTAATAAATATTTCTATAGGCGTTTTACCCATTCTTCTTTTGGGCTTTCTATTAAGAGATTTTGTTGACGAAAATCTTCGATCGTCTGAAATCATAGCCTATGCAACCATTTTCTTTGGATTAATCCTTTTGTTGGCGGATAGAATAAAGACAACCTCCCATAACATTCATTCTATCTCTGCAAGACAGGCGTTAGTAATAGGGCTATCACAGTGTTTAGCTTTAATACCTGGAACCTCAAGATCAGGCATAACTATCTCAGCTGCGCTTTTCTTAGGTATTGGACGAGAGGCAGCTGCAAAATTTAGTTTTTTGCTAGCCATTCCAACCATAGGGGCAATAGCAGTTTCGGAGTTGATTAATCTAAGTGTAAAAGATTTACTAAATCAGGGATATGACTTAGCATTAGCTGCAGGTATATCTTTTGTGGTTGCCTACCTAACCATTGATGCCTTATTAAGGTTGGTCAATCGTTTTAGCTTTACGCCTTTTGTTATTTATAGAGTTTTATTAGGAATCTGGCTTCTTTCTTATTGGATTTAATGCTACCTCTTTTGATATCAGAAACTAAAGATTCTAGTCCTTTGATTGAAGGTCTAGCAACTGAACTAGGCTTAGAGTTTATTTCGAAAAGAGATGCTTTGAAAAAGCAGACTTTAATCCATGCTCAATACTATTTGGTTATAGGAAAGAATAAGAGTTACTTGCAAGTAGGCATCAAAGGTAAATCAAAACCTATATTTTGTAACTTCACTGAGTGGGCTAATAATAAGAAGAAAAGTAATCTTATGCGCTGCATGAAGGGACTGCCCTCAGAATGTTCAGTGCTGGATGCTACGGCTGGATTTGGAAGAGATGCCTTAGAGTTAGCTACGGTTTCTAGATCCGTTGTATTAATTGAAAGAATCCCCTGGATGTACTATCTTTTGAAAGATGGTGTTAGAAATTCAACCCAAGAATCAGTTTTGACCCTAGTTAATAAATTTAAACTAGTCCAATCTGACGCTAGGGAATATCTTAATATAGAGAAAAATAAAACAGATGTTATTTATCTTGATCCAATGTTTCCAAATAAAGGAAGTGCAAGAGCAAAAAAGAATATCCAAGCTTTAAGAGACCTTTCGGAAGAAGTTCTTTCTGATGATCTGCTAATACAAGCCTTAGACTTTGCTAAGAAAAGAGTGATTGTTAAGAGACATAAAAATTCAAACTATTTAAATAACCAAAAACCAAGTTTTTCAATTCAAGGAAGGGTAGTTAGATTTGATGTTTACGTTACTAATTCATCTCATTAATGAGATTGATAAATTGCTGATTAAAGAAATTTAAGTAATCTTTTTTAACCTTTTGTGTAATTCTTGCAGGTTGAAGATTAAGTTCCTTATCTTCTTTCACTAGTTTATCTATTAATAATTTATCTATAAATTGATCAAACTTATGCAAGTCAGAGAATTCTGGATAAGGCCAACCTTCGACAACTTCAAGTTTCTTAGCAATCTTGGTACATAGTTTCTTCAACTCTTCTCTTTTTATAGATGGGTGTTCCCAAAGAGTATTCAAGACTATAAAAAAACGTTTTATATTAGGCTCGCAAATATTGCACAAAGCCATGAAGTCTTCATGTTTCGAAGAATGGGCATTAGGTTTCGTTAGATTCCCGCTTTGACTTAATTCAATCAAACCAGATGTTATTAGAGTATTTGAAGCTTGTTCTACAAGAGCGTCTAACTCTTCTTCACTTTCCAAGAGATTGTAATCTCTTTTAAGGAAAGGAAAGACAAGTCTTACTAATCTAGAAGTTTCTTCACTCGATAGCTCGTCAACATATCTTAGCGATTCACAAATAGCTGAATAAAGAATAAATACATGCGAGATGTTATTTTTATAAAAAGAAAGAATGGAAGTTTCATCATTAGTAGGGTTAAAGATTCTCGAATTACCAACTAGTTGAGCCTTAATTAATTTTAAGTCCAAGGTCTTTTCAATAATTTCAGATGGATTCGTATTGGTTAACCAAACATGACCGTAGGTTTTAGAAGTTTTTATAAGATTTAAAAACATGCTTATTCTTTGTTTGAGCTTATTTTCATTGAGCGATTGAGTTGAATCGGTTAAAAGACTTATTGAAAATAAGCTTGTACTTGTAACTGCAACTGAAGAATTTATACCTTGTATTATTTTTTCGCCTAAAATGGTTGTTGCTTTTTTTAACCAATCCGGTTTTAAGTCAAGTGGCTCTATAGCTGTCATTGGCTCTTTGACTTCTTTTTTTAGGAAACTTCCTAAATCTATGGGAGACCCAAAATTAATGTAGACATTACCAAGGTAGTTATTAAAATCTTTAAGAACTCTTATAGGGTCTAATAGGCTTTCACCTCTTTTTGATTTTCCTGATAACTCGGAGAGATAAGTTTGACCTTCAAGAATTTTTTCATAACCTATATATATAGGAACTATTTTTACGTTTTCTGATTGGAGATTAGTAAAACTTCTCAAGATCATAGAAATAAGACCAGGTCTTGAAGGCAGTGACAGTCCGGATCGACTTCTTCCGCCTTCGGGAAAAAATTCTATAGAACTTCCTCTTCTTAATAGATTTTGTATGTGTTGAAAGAAAATTGTGCTGTAGAGGCTATTATCAAAAGATCGTCTCATAAAAATAGCTCCTCCACCCCTTAGAATTCTACCCATAATAGGAAGGTTAAGGTTATTGCCAGAAGGTATTTGAGGGATCATTAGACCATTTTGATAAAGAATATAGGACAAGGCGCAATAATCTATATGGCTCCTATGGCAAGGTACATAGACAATAGAGTTTTTAGTGGAAATCTTTTTTATTTCATCAAGGTTTTTAATATGAATACCGTCGTATCTTGTATTCCAGAACCAAGAAAAACTGCGAATAAGCAATCTTACAATGGGGTAATTGAGATCAGAACAAATTTCATTGGCATAACTTAAAGCTTTTTTCTTAAGCCTTTTTTTTACTCTTTTGTCCCCCTTCGACATTTTTTCAATTTCCTTTTTTACTTCAATATTTTTACTCAGGGAACGGACAAGCGTTCTTCGGTGTGAAATATCCGGTCCAAGTATGGCTTGTTTAGAATGTCTAAAAAGAGCTCTTAGGTATCTGCTGATCAACTTTGAATTATCTTCTGAACTTTTGCCATTGTCTTTCAGTTCATCAATGATTAAAGGTTTATGAAATTTAATAATTAGCGATCTGCCATGAAAAATAATTTTGAAGATTTTTTTTAGTGGACCAGTAGCAGACCAGGATTGAGAGAAAAGAATCTTAAATAGGGATTTTTGCTTATCGGGATGTTTACCCCAGTAGAAAGATGTTGGGAAGAGGGTGATAAGGCTATTATCTAGCTTGATGATTGATTGTAGATTGTAACTAGGTTGTCGAATAATCTTTTGTTCTTTTTGACTGAATATAGGAGATTTAAGGCATATAAACTTATTAAGAGGTGAGTTTAAAATCTTAGAAAGGGGTTGAGAAATATTAAGTGTGTGAGACGCAAGTTGAAGTGCTACTAAGTCTGTAACCGAATCTGAGGGAATAACGTAAACAGCTTCAGTTTTTCTTATTATTTTCTCAGACACGCCATCACCAAACTCTATTTCAAATTTTAAGATGGGTTTTAAAAAGAAAGTGATTAAGGAAAAAATACGTTTCCTAATCCAAAAACTAAACATAAGATAGACTCTTGTTAACTTTAAGACCGGGAGTTTACCTTTTCATAGTAAACTTTGTACTAAGATTTTATATATTTTAATGCCGAAGTGGCGGAATTGGTAGACGCAGGGGATTCAAAATCCCCCGCCCTTTGGGTGTGAGAGTTCGAGTCTCTCCTTCGGCACCATAAGGACTTCTTTTGTATTTAGACGATTATAATTTTAACCTCCCTGAAGAATTAATTGCCTTCCAGCCTCCACAATTAAGAGGAGCAAGTAGATTACTCGTAGTGGGAGAGACATTAGAGGATAAAAAGTTTAATCAATTAGAGGATAACTTGCTTCCTAGTGATCTTCTTGTTTTAAATGATACAAAAGTCTTGAAGGCTAGATTGATAGGCTTTAAAGAAACGGGAGCAAAAGTTGAAATCTTAATAGAGAGAATTATTGATCAATACAACGCCACTGTTCAAACTAAATCGAATTCAAAATTAAAAGAAGGCGATAGAGTCTTTATAGATGGAAAGTCCATCCATTTAACACTAACAGAAAAGAGAGATTACCTTTGTTGTTTTAAATTCTCTGAGCCCGTACACAATGTACTGGCTAATTTTGGTGATATTCCTTTGCCGCCTTATATCAAACGACCAACTCTTCCAGTTGATGAAGAACGGTATCAGACAGTCTACGCCGATCCCAAAAAAGTAAATTCAGTTGCTGCTCCAACGGCTGGACTGCATTTTAACCTACAGCATTTAGATATTTTAAAATCTAAGGGCATTGAATTTACTGAAATAACATTAAATATTGGATTAGGAACCTTTAAGCCAATAAAAACAAATAAGATAGAAAATCATGTAATCCACCAAGAACAAATCTCCTTAGATAGCAGTGCCGTTGAAAGTATTCTAAAAGCTAAAAATGAAGGCAGGAGGGTAGTTGCAATTGGTACTACTGTTTTACGTTGCCTCGAATCAGTTGCAACAATGTATTCAGACTTAAAACCTTATGAAGGAGAAACAGATTTATATATTTATCCGGGATACCAGTTTAAGATCGTCGATGCTCTTTTAACTAATTTTCACCTTCCTAAGTCAAGCCTTTTTGTATTAGTTAGTGCTTTTGGTGGTAGTGAGAGGATAATGTCAGCATATTTACAGGCTATAAAGAATGAATACAGATTCTTCAGTTATGGCGACTCTATGTTCATATCTAAGGCTGAATCATGACCTCACAATTAACTTACACACTGATTAAAGAAGATGGCTCTGCACGACGCGGCGAGGTGATAACTTCTCATGGCACCTTCCAAACTCCTGCTTTCATGCCTGTTGGTACTTACGGTGCCGTTAAATCTCTTACCCCAGAGCACCTATCGCAGTTAGGGGCAGAAATAGTTTTATCCAATACTTATCATCTAATGCAAAGGCCCGGCGTTGACATCATCAGAGATCATGGAGGTCTTCATGAATTTATGGGTTGGAATAAACCCATTCTTACCGATTCCGGTGGTTATCAAGTCTTCAGTCTGGCTAAGAATAGAAAAATTACAGAAGAAGGGGTCAAATTTAATTCCCCTCTCAATGGAGATAGGTTGTTCCTTTCCCCTGAATCCTGCATGGACTTACAGCTTCAATATGGTGTTGATATAGCAATGGTTTTAGATGAATGCACTCCTTACCCGGTAGAAAAATCTGTTGCTGAGACTTCTATGCATCTTTCTTTAAGATGGGCGCGAAGATGCAGAGACAGTTTTGTTTCGGACAAGCAGTCGCTTTTTGGAATTATTCAAGGAGGCGTGTTTAATGATTTGCGCGAAGAGTCTCTGGAGAATTTAACAAAAATTGGGTTTGAAGGTTATGCTATTGGAGGTCTGTCTGTGGGTGAATCGAAAGCTGAACTTAAAGAGATAGTTAACTACATAACACCTAAGATGCCAATTTCTTCCCCCAGATACCTCATGGGAGTAGGGACGCCGTTGGATATTGCTAATGCCGTAGAGCATGGTGTAGATATGTTCGATTGTGTAATACCCACAAGACACGCCAGAAACGGCTACCTGTATACCTCGACAGGAGAAATAAAGATCAGAAACTCTAAGCATAAGAATGACTTCAATCCATTAGATAGCGATTGTAATTGCTATACTTGTTCTAATTTTACTAGGAGTTATTTGCATCATTTAGATAAAACAAAGGAAATCTTAGGTTCCACTCTCAACACGATACACAATTTGCATTTCTATCAAAAATTAATGAGGGATTTGCGACTAGCTATTGAAACAGGTACATTGCAGACTTTCTTGAGCGAATTTAGGTCTACTTGGAAAAAATCCAAAGACCCCAATATAAATATAGAGTAAACACTATGGAAGATTCATTAACATTTTTTGATCCGACGTTCCTTTTTTTAATAGGTTTTATGGTACTTATCTGGTTTCTTATGATTAGGCCTGAAAATAAAAGAAGGAAATCTCATCAAGAAATGCTTAGTAATTTAGAGGTAGGGGATGAAGTAGTAACTGCCGGAGGTATATTAGGAAAAGTTACTAAGATTGGAGACCAATTCCTTGAGGTTACTTTAAATGATTCAATGAAGGTTAAAGTACAGACAAGCGCTATCTCAAACGTTCTTCCTAAGGGAACAATAAACTCAATATAGGTCTTCAATGCGACGTTACGGAACTTGGAAGTATTTACTAATTTTTATGATTTTAGGTGTCGGCATTGTCTATGCCTTGCCTAATCTCTACTCTCCAGATCCTGCTGTGCAGATATCTTATAATTCTAGTTCGCAATCTCCGGATAGTAATTTAGTCAAAAGAATTCAAACTATCCTTGATACAGGAGATTCTGAAACCGTACTCGAAAAATCAGAAGATTATATTCTAGTAAGAACAAACTCGTCAGATGATCAATTGAAGGTAAAGAGTGCTCTCTCTAATAATTTAGGCGGAGACGTAATTGTTGCTCTGAATCTCGCTCCCACAACGCCTCAATGGTTGGCTAATTTAGGAGCAGAGCCTATGAAATTAGGACTGGACTTGAGAGGAGGTGTTCATTTCTTGATGGAAGTAAACACAGCCGCGGCTATTAAAAACAGACAAAATGGAACGCTGCAAGACATCAAAAGAAGATTAAGAGAAGAAAAAATACGTTATTCGGGAGCGTTTGTTGAAGAAGATCTTTCTATTTCTGTAAGATTTCAAAGTGAAGCAGTTTTTAACGAAGCTAAAGACTTCATAGAAGATAATTACCCTCAGTTTTTAGGATCTCCTGATTCAAAAGAACCATTAACTATTTCTTTGGTATTAGCTGAGTTAGAGATTGATCAAATCAAATCCGATGCTATCGATCAAAATTTAACGACCTTAAGAAACCGTGTTAACGAGTTAGGTGTTTCTGAACCTATCGTCCAAAGGCAAGGGAAGACCCGAATAGTCGTCCAATTACCTGGCATTCAAGACACAGCTGAGGCTAAGAAAATTCTAGGGAAGACGGCAACATTAGAATTTCACCTAGAAGCACAACTGGATACTTCGAGAACAAGAAAGACTAGCTATCCGTTTAAAGGTCAATCAGCTCCTAGTGCAGAACTGCAAGATGCCATTATTTTGGGTGGAGATCAAGTGGCTACTGCGCAAGCAAGTTTTGATGAAAATGGATTACCTCAAGTCAACATAACTCTTGATGGTGAAGGTGGCGGCAGAATGCATCGTGCTACGCGTGGCAATATCGGCAAGCGTTTAGGTGTGCTATTTGTTGAACAAAAGACTAGAACAAAATATAAAATTGATGATTCAGGTAACCAGGTTCCTGTTCTTGAGACGTATGAAATAAAAGAGATTATTAGCCTTGCCACTATTCGTGCTGCCTTAGGCACTACGTTTAGAATCACTGGATTGGACAGCCCAAGCGAGTCTTCAGAATTAGCTTTATTGCTCAGAGCTGGAGCTTTAGCAGCTCCAATGCGTTTTGTTGAAGAACGAACGGTAGGACCAAGTTTAGGAGCTGATAACATTGATGCCGGAATCTTATCGATGGAATTAGGTATGGCCTTAGTTTTGCTTTTTATTCTTATTTATTACCGTGTTTTTGGTGTCGCCGCCAGTCTAGCATTGAGTTTTAATATCATCCTATTGATAGCTGTGATGTCCATATTATCTGCAACACTAACGCTACCCGGAATAGCTGGAATTGTTTTAACCGTGGGGATGGCCGTTGATGCTAATGTCTTGATATTCTCGAGGATAAGAGAAGAATTAGCTTTAGGTAGAAAACCTTTGGACGCTATAGATGCGGGATATGATCGAGCTTTTTTAACTATTTGGGATGCAAATTTCACAACCCTTATAGTCGCTGTTGTTTTGTATTCAATAGGGACCGGCGCTATAAAAGGTTTCTCAATTACATTGATGATCGGCATCATCACTTCAATGTTTACTGCAATTATGGGAACTCGTGCATTTATAAATCTTATTTACGGAAGTAAAAAAGATCTTTCGAGGTTATCAATATGATTTTTAATGTAGATTTCATGGCATGGAGAAAACCTGCATTGGTTGTGTCATCAATTCTTATTTTGATCTCTGTAGTCTCTTTAGTTTTTAAAGAATTAAATTACGGATTAGATTTTACAGGCGGTACTTTAGTAGAGCTTAGCTATCCAGAATCTGCAGACTTGAATTCAATTCGATCCTCTTTAAAAAATGCTGGTTACGCGGGAGCGCAAGTAGCAAATTTTGGATCCAATCAAGAAGTGCTCATTAAACTCCCTGGAAGTCTAAGCGATACCTTGGGGGCTGAAATAATTACCTTACTTAAGAGTGATGCGGCGGGGTCTGAAATTGATTTAAGAAGAATAGAGTACGTCGGTCCTCAAATTGGTGATGAGCTAAGAGATGATGGAGGTTTAGCCACGATATTGGCCCTGGCTTTTATGATGCTCTATATTGCTTTTAGATTTCAATCCATGTTTGCCGGTGCTGCAGTAGTAGCATTGATACACGATGTCATTCTTGTCTTAGGTATCTTTTCTATTTTTGGACTAGATTTTGATCTGACCGTCTTGGCTGCTTTATTAGCGGTTATTGGTTATTCATTGAATGATACTATCGTTGTTTCTGATCGTATTCGAGAGAACTTAAGAAGTGACACTGAAGACAATACAACTGAATTAATTAATAAATCACTTAATCAAACTTTGGGAAGAACTCTAATTACCTCTTTAACTACTTTATTAGTTCTTTTTTCCCTTTTTCTGATGGGAGGAGAATTTATAAAGAATTTTGCTTTAGCCTTAATTTTTGGAGTTGTTGTAGGTACCTATTCTTCGATCTATATTGCATCTAATGCCTTAATTATAATGGGACTTACTAAGGACCATTTAAAAGTTGAGAATGTCGAAAACCCCGATCACTACGACCTACCTTAGTTTTCTACGATAGTAGTGTAGGGTTTGATAGATTGGAGCATAGGCTTAAAGCATTTACTGGCTGCACAGACAACATTATCACCCTCTAAATAAGCGGGCTTACCAAAATAATCACTAACTAGACCTCCTGCTTCTTGCACTAGCAATCCTCCGGCTGCAATATCCCACAATCCAAGACCACTTCCCCAAAATCCATCTAGCCTACCAGCTGCTACATTAGCCATATCTAGGGCAGCAGATCCAGTTCGTCTGATGGTTAGGCCTTCTGAGTATAGGGATCTAAAGGTAGCCATATTGTCATGGCGAACTTTTCCTTTATCGGTATCGTGAGATGAGTTACTTAAAAGAGCTCCTTTTAATCCTATGCGTTTACTTACCCGAATCCTTCTGTCATTTAGATAAGCACCGCGACCTAAACTAGCGGTATATTCATCTTGCCTTGCAACATCTATGGTAAGAGCATGAAGAGTTTTTCCTTTTTCAACGTAGGCTATGGATATAGCATAATACGGAAAACCGTGAATATAATTTGTGGTTCCATCTAGAGGATCTATGATCCACATGGATTCAGCGTCCTTTCCAAATCCTTTAAGTTCTCCCACTTCTTCAGAGATATAAGTGTGGCGGGGGTAGATGGTTTTTAGAGAATCTATAATAATAGATTCCACCTTTTTATCTAATTGTGTAACGTAATTGGTAGGCCCTTTTTCTTTAACATCCAATTGATTGAGACGATAAGCATAGCTCAATAATTCCTTGCATCCAGCCCTTGCCGCCTCTAAGGCTATGTTTACTTTTGGTTCCATAAGTTTCTTTTACGGGCGCATCCTAACATATGCTTTAGCACAGCCTGTTAGAATATGTTCATGGAAGTCAAAAAAACTGCATTAGAACTATTGGCAGAGTCTGTAAGATTTGTCTTGGTTGGGACTACTCATCCAGGCAATATTGGGGCCTCTGCTAGAGCAATGAAGACAATGGGTTTAAGCAAATTAAAGCTAGTTGCCCCTAAAGATTTTCCAAATGATATTGCTTTTTATAGAGCGAAAGCAGCAAAAGACGTTCTCGATCAAGCTGAAATACATGTAGATCTATTTAGTGCTACTAAGAATTGTGAGTTAATCATTGGTACGAGCGCACGTAATCGAAAAGTGCCTTGGCCTGTTATTTCTCCTAAAGAAGCAGGTAAAGAGATTGTTAATGCTTTAAAGAGAGGAACTAATGATGTTGCGGTTGTTTTTGGAAGAGAAGACCGAGGTTTAACCAACGAAGAGCTTGGCATGTGTAATTTACACGTTCATATTCCAACCAACGAAGAATATTCATCATTAAATTTATCTCAAGCTGTTCAAATCTTATCCTACGAGACAAGATTGGCTATGTTGGAAAGCGCTGATCTTTTAGAGAAGCCTGAATGGGATGTTGAATTAGCTAACAATGATCAAACAGAGAGATTGATAGCGCATTTAGATGAACTTATGCAAGAAGTTGATTTTTATGACACTCAAAACCCTAGAAAATTACTAACGCGTGTCCGAAGATTTTTTAAACGATCTCGAATTGATAAAATGGAAGCCAATATTTTTCGAGGCTTATTTTCAGCTATCCAACAAAAACTAAAAAAATAGTCTAACTTGTAAGTGTGTTAGTAAACCAATACACTAGTTAATATGCAATGGACAAGCGAACAGCCTATCTACCAGCAAGTAAGAGACCATATAGTATCTCTGATAATTGATGGTGTTCTGAAGTCGGGTGATCCGATACCATCCGTTAGACAAATGGCCGTCGAAGGTGGTGTAAATCCTCTAACGGTCTCTAAAGCTTACCAAGAACTAGTAGATCTTGAAATCGTTGAAAAACGAAGAGGTTTAGGAATGTTCATAAAGAATTCAGCAAAGAAACAATTATTAAAATTGGAAAAGGATAAGTTCCTGAAAAACAATTGGCCTAAAATTGTAAAGAAAGCCAATCAATTAGATATTGATTTATTTGAGTTAATTAAGAAGAGTTAAGTTATGCAAAACAACATCGTAGTAAAAGCAAGGGGAGTAAAGAAAAAATACTCGGATAACAATGCTTTAAATGGGTTTGACTTAGACCTTCGCCAAGGACAAATACTTGGACTCATTGGACCAAATGGAGCAGGCAAATCAACTTTCCTTCATGCAGTTTTAGGCCTGTTGAAGACTGAAGGGTCGTTAGAGGTTTTGGGGCTAGAGCCTTTTAAAAATAGGCATGAACTTCTCAAGAAAGTTTGTTCCATAACCGATGTTGCGGTTCTTCCGAAATGGATGACGGTTGACCAGGTATTGGACTACGTGGAAGGGGTTCATCCAGAATTTGATCCGAAGAAAGCAAGGCATATTCTTTCTAAAACCAATATAAGAAAAAAATCTAAAGTAAGAACTCTCTCTAGAGGCATGATTGTGCAGCTACATCTTGCTATCATAATGGCCATAGATGCGGAACTATTGGTTCTTGATGAGCCTACCTTAGGTTTGGATTTAGTTTATAGGAAAGAATTTTATTCCCAACTGATAGAAGATTATTTTGATGGCAATAAAACCATATTAATTAGCACCCACCAAGTTGAAGAAATTGAAGGCGTTTTAACAGACGTTGTATTCCTAGATAAAGGGCAAACCATAATGGCTGAGTCTATTGATTCTTTAAATCAAAAATTCTTAGAGTTAAGGCCGCACGGAGATAACAATGAAAAGGCAAAATCATTAAACCCCATAAACATCAGAAGTGAATTAGGCAGAACGGTCTTTCTTTATGAAAATACGGATATTGATAAACTCTCTTCTTTAGGAGACGTTAGGCCGCCTTTTATAGCCGATCTTTTTGTAGCTATCATGAATCAATCTAGTCAATCTGGAGATCAATCATGAAACTACTGATTACCCTTGTAAAACGAGAATTACAAGAATATAAGGTTGGATTAATTTACGCGCCATTTATTGTTGCCTTCATTTTAAGTTTGGTCATTGTCCTTGTATATTTTGGTGTCACTGATATCAAAACCAACGAATTTAATTTCTCTACTTCAGTGTATGAGAATGGTGAGGCAGTTGAGTGGATGCGCGCTGCTACTGTGGATCAAAAGGTAGCGGTTATTAGAAGTGGTCTGGTTGTTTTAGGATTTCCAATTGCTTTTGTAATGATTTTTGCTGTTTTGTCTTACAGTCTAGGAACGTTCTTTGAAGAACGAAAGGATAAAAGCATTATTTTTTGGAGGTCGCTACCAATCTCAGACTTAAAGACCGTTCTGTCGAAAGTATTTGTAGTGGTCTTCGTAGCTCCCTTGATTATTTTACCCGCTTTAATCTTCCTGCACATGGTTGCGTTACTCAGTGCTTCTATTTACTTTGCTGTTGCAGACATAGTTCCCTTTACTTGGATTTGGAACGCTTATTCAATTGTTGATTGGTTTCGAATAATATTTAGTTTATGGATGCAACTTTTATGGTCTCTGCCTATATTGGCTTGGTTAATGTTAGCCGGCGCTTATTCTAGAAAACCTATCGTTGCTGCAATATTGCCTTTAGTAGGTCTTATTGCCCTTGAAAGGGTTGTATTTGGAAGTGCTTTATTTTTAGCAACTGTCATTGAAAGAATACAGCCATGGTCACTCATGTCTTCGTTTCCAAAGCAATACAAAGAGCTTAGGGTGGTCGAAATTGCAGATATTCCTTTGCTGCTTGCAACACAAGAATTTTGGTACGGAATTTTAATCAGCTTATTGCTGATAGGGGCGATAGTTTACATCAGATCCAGGAGTGAATATTCTTCAGTTGAATAGCTAGATTAGGTTTGACCTTCGAGTTAGTCCTCCATACAATGCTGGACTTTAAGTCCCCTTCGTCTAGTGGTTAGGACACCTGGTTTTCATCCAGGCAACAGGAGTTCGACTCTCCTAGGGGACGC
>DQKS01000022.1 GCA_015660645.1 Gammaproteobacteria bacterium | reverse complement strand
CACGCATGCTGGCTAGCTTCTAAGTTGGGCGATAAAAAGTGGTTCTTATTCTTTCTAACTTTTGCTTTATTGGGGATACCAGAAATAATTTACATAAAAAATAACAGACAGAGATCTATATCTTCTTTAGAAGATAAGTCTGATTGAGCCGGGCCTACGGGATACCACCTTTCTAAAAAAGTCTACAAATGTAGAATAAAAAGCGCTATCTAGTTTTAAACAATGTGTTTTATTTTTACAAATCTGTATGGCATTATTGAAGGACCTTGGAAGACTTACCAAGAACACGGTCAATTGAAGGTAATATTCTACAGGAAAGAATGAAGGCCTATTGAGGAGTTCAACTTCCCTACGGGTTCTCGCTAAAAATAGTTTCTAATCTATTTTTATCTTCATGGTATTTTTTACCGGCCAAATAATAGCAAGGAATTGAGATGATGCTAATAATAGAAAAGATAACAAGCATCACGGTATAAGGTTCTTGGTAGTTAGCAGCTTCCATTAGATCTGCAAGTATTCCCCCGACTAACGAACCTATAGTGAGGCCAATTAAGTTTAAAGTTAAGATATAGAAAGACACAACTGTTGCCTTGATGTTCTCTGGAACTAGCTCTTGAACAGTGCTAAAAGTTGGACCAAAAAAACAACCCAATTGGAAATAACCAATAATAATACCTATCCAAAAGATTATAGACCCAGGTTCTACGAATCTATAATAAATGCTAATCGGCAAGGTTAATAATGCCAACCAGAATAGAAACATAGGCCTTCCTTGGTCTGTATTTTCTTGCCACCAGTCACTTAGTATTCCACCAATTAGATTACCAGCTAACCCGGCAAATACACCGATCCAACCAACTATCATTGCAATAGTAGATCGTTCAAACCCTCTTTCTTCAACAAGCCAGAGCTGTTCAAAAACAGAGGCCCCTAATGCAATGTGATAGAAAATACCTGCCAAGATAGTAAACCTTAGAGCCGAGGAGGCTGAGAGTGCTTTGAATAATGTTTTAATTATTTCTGAAACACTTTTTTTCGAAAGAGTGCGTTTCTCATTATGATTCTGGATATGTTTTCTGGGTCTATCTTTGAATAATAAAGAACAAAGGCCCAATACTAAGCCTAAGGCCCCTAACAAGTAAAAGCAGTTGCGCCACCCCAAGGATTCTCCTAGATAACCTGCAATTAATAAACTGACACCAACACCAATAGGAACACCCATATAATAGAAGCCTGCAGCAAATCCCATTTTTTTAGATGGGAAGGAGTCTGAAAGTAAAGACATGGAGGTGGGGGTTAAAATAGATTCACCAACTCCTATAAACATTCTAGGAAGGGCCATAGATATAAAACCCTTAGCTGCACCAGTTAAAGCTGTAAATATGCTCCAAAGTACAACTCCAAAAGCTATCAGTCTTGGCCTGTTTACCATATCTGCCAGCACGCCCATAAAAAGACCTGCTACAGAATAAAAGACGATGAAAGGAAGTGTGGTAAGAAAACCAAACTGAGCGTTTGTTAATCCCAGATCAGGAACTATAAAATTAGAAAAACTAGCTATTAATTGCCTGTCCACAAAATTTAACAAGTTAAGTAAAGTTAAGAAGAAGAGTAATCTATAAGCGTTCAAGTTCCGTCCTATTTGTTTTGGCTGATACTAACAGCGTTTGTATGTATCTGGGTAAATGAATTAGTATAGTAACTAAATTTTTAGACTTAAGTCTAGAGGGAGACGGAGATATGAGTAAACCCAAAAGAGAATGGAGCAATTCCGACATACGCTCCTTAGTGCAAGGAGAATTTCATAACTATTTTGGACAAAGTCTGCATAACTATCGGAAATCCGATTGGTTTGTATGGTTTTTAAGCAATTCTACCCGATACGCTATATTCTTTTTATTTCTGCAGAAGTACGGGAAAGGAGAGATGGTTAGTTATACTGATTTAACTAGAACCAAGAAGATAGGACAGGTTAACCTTAAAATTGATTCTATAAAAGCTACCATTCGTGGTGGTATAGAGTTGGGCTTTTTACAGTCATTTAAATCAGATGACGACAGAAGAGTAACACTTTATGACTTCAATCCACGTATCATCCATGAAGTAGCAGATTATTGTTTTTGCATGAGAAGAAATAGAATGATTGAGACAGCCTCTTACATTCATTCAGAAACTACTCTTAAAGTAAGTAAAGAACTAGAAAACGCTGTAACCGATGAGTGGGCAGAGGCAGTCAGTTCAACAGTTGATGCTGTATCTGAAGTTCTTGAGTCTAAATTTGGTGTTACTAATTCAAAAAATATTACCCCTATAAGTAAAAAGAAGAAACAGGTAGATAAATAGCTGTAAATTTTATTTATTATTAGGGTTGATAGACAACAACAGTTCTTTAATATAAATAATCTTAGTCCTAAGGATAGGGCTAAGACTTAGGTGTCGCACTTATTAGGTTTCACCCGATTCCCTCCCCAGGGAGCTTCAGAAATCAATTTCTTAGTTCGACACCTTTTTTATTCATTAAACATTGCCGTTCTTCCACCATCAACAATGATGTCTTGGCATGTGACAAAACTTCCTGCATCGCTGGCTAGATAGAGAGCAGCTTCGGCAATATCAATTGGAAGGCCGGATTTTTTTAGAGGAACAGCATTAGCTAAATTGCCTCGCAGTTTTTCCATTTTCCTTTCGTTCTCTTCCTTGGTAAGGTCATTCGCTCTTTGAGATCCTCCGTAAAAGATAGGGGTTGCTATTGCACCGGGAGAAATAGAGTTTACACGTATATTATGGGGACCTAATTCAACGCCGGCCATACGAGTATAGTGAGTTACTCCTGCCTTTAGAGCAGCATACAAAGGATCTCCTTGGCGATATCTGAGAGCAGCAACACTTGAATTGTTAATAATACAACCGCCTCCAATAGCTTTCATTGGTTCTATGGCATATTTAATTCCTAAGATAACACTAGCAAGTAATAGATGAACGCCGTAATCAATGTCGCTCTGGGTTACTTTTTCAATCCCAGCACCAACAGGTCCGCCGGCATTATTAAAAAGAATATCTAATTGATCAAAGTGTTGGAGTGTTTTTTCAACGGAAGTTTTGATATCTTTTTCCTTGGTTATATCTGCCTTTTCATAAATAACGTTATCACCAAGATCATCAGCTAATGCTTGTCCTTTTTCTTCAGACCTGCCCACAATAAGTACTTTTGCTCCTTCTAATGAAAAAAGGCGGGCGGTTTCAGCGCCAATACCGCTAGTGCCACCTGTAATTAATGCAACTTTTCCATCTAATCTATTTGCCATAATATCCCCTTCATTGATTTAAGCATTTATAAGTTTCATTAATTAAGGCTATTGATCTGCCATCTCCAGCAGCATTGTTTTTCATTTTATTCATGACGTAAGAAATCCCAAGTTTATTTTTTGGATCTCCAAATGCACACGAGCCACCAAACCCAGAATGTCCAAAAGATTCTTCTACTGGCCCATATATAACTTTATGCTTATTCATGATAAAACCAGCACCCCAGCGAGTCACTACACCAAGGACCATGTCTCTTCCTTCAATTCTTGAACGAGTCATTGCATCAACTGTGCTATCTTTAAGTATTTTTAAAGATGGATCACTAGGCACAATAAGGCTGTAAAGTTTTGCTAAACCATAAGCGCTTCCTTGTCCATTTGCTGACGGGATTTCAGCTGCTCTCCATGCTCTAGTATTTTGGGGCTTCAAAAGATTAGGGCCAGAACCTGAAGCTTTTTGAGCATCATTGGGTTCAGCATTCTCATTTTGATTATTTTCTTCTTTTGAGAAAGGGATCATTTCAGCTACTCTATTTTCTTCGGACTCAGGCAGGCCTATGTAGAAGTCTATATCTCTATCATTTCCAATTTCCTCTCTAAAGTAGACACCTAAAGTCTTCCCAGTAACTCTCTTAATTAATTCTGTAGTCAGCCAGCCAAAGGTCATGGAATGGTAACCTGAAGCAGTTCCAGGCTCCCAAATAGGCTTCATGTTAGCTAGTTTGGAAGCCATTAATTCTTGGTCATAATAGTCATTTACTTCATCGGTTTGAGCTCCGCAAATTCCAGCTTGATGAGAAAGAAGCATTTCAACTGTTATATCTTCTTTGCCATTTACACTAAATTCTGGCCAGTAATAGGATACTTTTTCAGAATAGTCTAAAAGACCTCTTTCAACAGCTAAGGCACATGTAATGGCTGCCACGCCTTTTGTTGTAGACCAAACAGTTGCTAAATTATTTCTTTCCCATGGTTTGGTTTCATCAGCATCTGAGTAACCGCTCCAAATATCTATTATTGCTTCTCCATCTTTATAGACAGCATAAGAAGATCCTTTTTCTTTTCCAGAAGTATGCAGTTCCTGGAAGAGGTCTTTTACTCTTCCAAATTGTTCATTACATTGTCCTTTTACTTTCATGGTTTTATTACCGTTTTGTTAAATTCATAATTTCTTTTTTTAATAGCCAGAACCTGTCTTGCCCCCAAACTGAAAAGCTATAATCATTAGGACCTACTAGCTTAAAACCAGGTACTCCCCAAACTGACCCTTCGTACATATTTAGTCTATTTTTTTCTAGGATAGCTTGCCATGTATTATTGTCTAAATGCTCTCTTGCTTCTTCCCACTCTAAATCTAATTCTTCTATTAAGCCTTGAAGATAAGATTCTTTGTAGATATTTTTTCCATCATGAAATGAAGAAATCATAAGTTTATGTAAATAGTCAAAGCCTTTATTTTTACTATCTATCCAAGGAAATAACGAATATGCTCTCTCGGCAGGTTTTCCTATTGGAGTTAATACTTTATTAAACTTGACACCAACATCCAAACCTTCTCGGCTTGCATCTCCAACTATGTAGAGGCCTTTTGTAGAAGGAATTTTCATTCCACGCATAAGCATTGGCAAAACGGGTTTAACTACCAGTTTTACTGGGTAATTTTTACTAAGTGCTTTAACCCGTTCAAATGAAATGTAGGTATAAGGGCTATTTAAAGAAGGGTAAAATTCTAAGGTAAAATTATTTTCATGATTCAGATTTTTTGGATTAGAGATAGTACGCTTAGAAATGAAATCTTTCTCAGAAGTTTTTAAGTTAAGGTCTTTTAAACGTCTTTCTAAATGTTGCAACCTATCAAGGCCCCAATAGTTCTCGCCTTCATAATTAAATACTGCCGCTAGGTAATGCTTTAATTGATGCCTTAAATCGTTCCCAGATTGAATTATATTTTCTGATTGTTCAATGCTATGGCCTTGGTCTTTTACCAAAGTTTCCAAATTAGAAACATTCCCTTGCCATAAAAGATGGCCTAATGATAAAGCTTTATTTATTAAATCTTCTTTTGAAGTATTCGTCAGTAGACGTTGTACGTTTTGGATGTTATGGAGTGTTGGTAACTGATCAATTGCAGGCGGTTTTGTAGAGTAGAAAGGTGCTATTCTAATTGAATCTAATAGAGAATAATCTTTATACATATCTGGCTCGGGGGTAGCGAGTAGGGGCGGATCTCCCACCAATATGAAATTAAAATTTACATCGTAGCTATTTATGAAATTATCTAATTTTTGAAGCACTAAGTATGAGTAAGGGTCAGAAACACTATGAAAATAGGTTATTTCATGAGATCTTCCTTCTTTTATTCTCTTGACTTCTGCATTAGCTCTTTGCTTGTTCCTTAACTCTAAGCTTGCCCATTTAGTCATGCGTTTAGATCCAATAAACCTAAAGATCACATTTTTTATTTCTTGTTTATAAGACATTAAAAAAACTTAGAAAACAGATACTTACAGTGTTTTTATTAAGTATGCATTTAGCTGCATAAAGCTCTTTTTGATTTGTCATTAGATTACCCAATCTTTTAATAGATAAAACTAATATCATAAATAGTTTTGTAGATTCTAACACCATCTTGAATTGTTATTTTAAGTAAAGTTATAAAGAATCTTACTTGCTCTTCAAAAAAATAAAACCATTACCTTCCAAGGTTAGATTTTTTTTATTTAGCTCAGCATTTTGTCTAGGACTATTTGCAATCTCTTCATATTCATTAACTTCTACAGTTATAGGATCTGTTGAAAGGTTAAATAAACAAGCTATTTTTTTTTGATCTCCCCTTGTAAAAAACAATAATGATTCGTCTATCTTTACAAATTTTATTCTTCCTGTTTTTAAGTCTTTATGTTCTTTTCTAAAAGACAACATCTTCTTATAAAAATTTAATACGGAGGAGGGTTCTGTTTCTTGTAGGTCAACGGCATGTTCCTTTTGTATTTCTTTCGTTGGAAGCCATGGTTTGTTAGTAGAAAATCCCCCATATTGTTCTTTTCCTTTCCAGACCATTGGTGTCCGACAACCATCTCTGCCCTTATTTTCAGGCCAAAAGCGAATTCCTGGTGGATCAGTTAATTCTTCGAATTCTAGTTCTGTTTCAAGTTGTCCTAGCTCTTCACCTTGAAAAAGGCTAATAGAACCCTCTAGGCTTAACAATATGGCACCAGTGAGCTTTGCAAATCGATCTTTAGAAACTTGATTATTGCTCCAGCGACTGACATGACGGGTAATATCATGATTAGAAAAGCTCCAGCAGGGCCAACTATTGATTGAGGAATCAAAAAATTTCTCAACAGTTTCTTTTATGTGAGAAGGAGAAAATTTTGGTCCTAACAATTCAAAACTGTAGGCCATATGTAAACGCTTATTATCACATGTGTAGTCGGCCATGATTTCTAGTGGTCTATGTATATCGCCTATTTCTCCAACACTTGTCCTATCCGTATATTCGTCTAGCAATGATCTAAATCGTTCTATAAATAATAAGTTTTCTGGTTGGTTGATAGCATAAATTTGATTCTGCATGTAATACAAGTTAGTGGGTGGTCTTATACGGGATATTGAACTAGCCGGGTTATCTCTAAGTTGTTGGTCGTGAAAATAGTAATTCACAGTATCCAATCTAAAGCCGTCAACATCTCGATCCAGCCAAAATTTTGATGAGTTGAGTAACCAGTTCTGAACTTCTAGGTTATGAAAGTTAAAATCAGGCTGGCTAATAAGAAAATTATGAAGATAGTATTGGTCTCTCATCGGCTCCCATTCCCAGGCAGATCCTCCAAACATAGAAAGCCAATTATTAGGTGGAGAGCCATCTGGTTTTGGATTGGCCCACACATACCAGTCAGCCTTTTCAGAGGTTTGGCTTGTTCGACTGTTTTGAAAAAAAGGCATTTGGTCTGAACTATGTGAAAGAACTTGATCAATGATAACTTTAAGCCCCAGCTTATGGGCGACTTCAATTAATGAATCAAAGTCATCTAAATTTCCAAACAAGGGGTCTATATCTGTGTAGTTAGAAACGTCATATCCCATATCTTTCATTGGAGACATAAAAAAAGGGGACAACCAAATTGCATCAACACCTAGACCTGAAACGTAATCTAGCTTACTGGTAATACCTTGCAGGTCTCCAATGCCATTCCCGGTACTATCAAGAAATGACCTAGGGTAGATTTGATAAATAACTCCGCCTTTACACCAAGATTCCATTTTAATTCTTAAGGTCTTGTATCCAAGTTAAGACTTCTTTTTCAATTTTATTTATTGATTTGTAATCTTTCATCTCTTGAGGCAATTTTTTAATTGCTAAATCTAAACCATTTAGAAGATCTTGATTTTTAGAAATTGATAATAAAGGATCTACATGCACTCTAATTGTAAAAACTATTGACCCGTGAACGGGAAGTTTTCTTATGGTTTGTCTTTCAACTCTTAAATATAAATCTTTAACTGCTTTCTTTTTTATCCTTACATGTGTTGTGCTGTCTACAGGCTGGAAAAGATTAGGACTATCAAATAAAGACCAATTTAGACGTTCTAGGATTCTATCGGTCGGAAGTTTATTAAATATTTGATTAACTCTATTACCAATTTTTTCTTTGTAGTTGGGTACGCCTTCATGAACATTCATTAAATTTTTAGAAAACTTGTCAGTTAAAGACCAATGGGAGGGTGCACTCATTGATGCAGCTTCTAGGTAGAATTTATCACCTCTTGGATTCATTAAAAACAAGTCTTCTTGAACAAGTAACGAGGCAGTTTCAATAGGGACTAAATCTTTGTTTGAAAGATCAACACTCTCTTTTGTGGCTTTTACATGAATTATTTGTCCGTCAAAATCGTATTTATCCGAATGATATTCTTCTAGATGGTTAGTTATTAATTCTAATAGCTCTTCTTGCGCTGCTTGAGAGTCAGTACTTGTTTGCAGAACCTCGGTTCTATTGGAAGAAAGTAAATTTTTTTTTAAATTAATTTCATCTTTAAATTTATCATCAATTTCTAGCCAATTTTCTTCATTTATTGGTTTTAAACCAATGCGCACACCTCCTTGTCCATTTAGGTAAGGAGTGTGTTTAGGTAAAGTCAATTTAATCGAATCCGCGTTTTCTTAACAAAGGTTCGATTTCAGGTTCGGACCCCCTATATCTTTTGTATTGGGTCATTAAGTCATCCGTATTACCTGCTGAATAGACGTATTTTTTTAGTTTGTCTGCTGTTTCTTTATCAAATAAACCTTTTTCTCTAAAAGGTTCAAATGCATCGGCTTCTAGAACTTCGGTCCATAGGTAGCTGTAGTAGCCAGCTGAATAGCCTCCGGCAAAGATGTGACCAAAATAGGTGCTTCGATAGCGAGTAGCTATTTCTGGGATAAGACCTAGTTCGTTTAAAGCTTGGCTTTCGAACGCATTTACATCACTAATTGGTTCCTCAGTAGTATGCCAAGCCATATCTAAATGTGCTGCAGCTACATATTCAGTAGTTCCAAAACCCTCATTAAAAGTCCCAGCTTCTGAGATTTTTCCTAGTAAATCATCAGGAATGGATTGACCCGTTTTATAGTGACGGGCAAATGATTTTATGACCTCCGGTTCTCTCGCCCAGTTTTCCATCATTTGGGAAGGGAATTCTACGTAATCCCTTGTTACTGAGGTTCCAGAGAGGCTAGGGTAGTTTGCTTCTGATAAAAGGCCATGAAGGGCATGCCCAAATTCGTGGAATAAAGTTTCAACTTGTTCAAAAGAGAGTAGAGAAACTTCATCTTCATTTAAGGGAGGAAAATTACACACGTTTACAACCAGCGGAATAATATTGCCATCAAACTTACTTTGACTTCTGAAAGTATTCATCCAGGCTCCACCGCCTTTATTAGGCCTAAGGGTGTAATCAGTGTAAAAAATACCAATAGTTTCTTCTTGGTCATTCTTAACTTCAAAGGACCGAATGTTGTCTCTATATTTAGGAAGGTCGTATCTTTCTACAAAATGAATATCAAAAAGTTTATTGGCTACATCAAAAGCACCCATTAATACTTTATCTTCGCTGAAGTATGGCTTAACTTCTTCTTCTGTGAAATTGAACCGGTTTTGCCTAATTTTTTCAGCATAGTGCCACCAGTCCCATGCAGCTAATTGAAAATTTCCACCTTCTTGTTGTATAAGGTCTTGCATATCTTTAGCTTCCTTTTGTGCTGTTGCTAGTCCAGGTTTCCATATCTTTTGGAGAAGGTCATTAACTCTGTTTTTGTTTTGTGCCATGGTGTTGTCTAAAACAAAATCAGCATGGGTATCAAAACCCATAAGATTAGCTTTTTCAATTCTTAGGGAGACCATCTCTGAAATAATCTTTTTATTATCAAATTCATTATTGTTATCACCCCTACGAATATAAGAGTTGTATAGTTGTTCGCGTAATTCCCTTTGATCCGAGTAAGTAATGAATGGATACATACTTACCCTAGTAGGTTTAAACACCCATTTTCCCTCGTGACCTTCAGATTTTGCTAATTTCGCAGCCTGCCTAATTTCTTCCGCAGGTAAGCCACTTAACTCTTCTTCATTATCAATTATCAAACTAAAACTATTTGTTTCTTTGAGAACATTTTGATCAAATTTAACCGATAGAGAAGACAGAGATTGATTAATTTTAGTTAATCTTTTCATGCTATTATCATTGAGATTGGCACCGGATCTTGTAAATCTTTTAAAAGTTTCATCCAGTAACCTGTTTTGTTCTGTATCTAAATTAAAATTCTCTCTTGTTTGATGCACGGCTTTTACTCTGTCAAATAGTTCTTTATTTAAAAGAATGCTATCTCCATGGGCTGATAACTTAGGACTTATATCAACGGCCAACTTATCCATATCGTCATTTGTATTGGATCCTAGAAGATTGAAAAAAACATTCGAAACTTTGTCTAGGATTTTTCCAGTTCTTTCTAGTTCCACAATTGTATTTTCAAAGGACGGTTTTTCTTTGTTTGAGGTTATTCTTTCTATGTCTTCCAGTTGTTCTTTCATGCCCGCTTCGAATGCAGGAGCGTAATGAGACATTTCTATCCTCTCGAAAGGAGGAATCTGAAAAGGTGTTTGATAATCTTCAAAAAATGGGTTCATTGTATTTTCCTTTTTTTCCATTGTTGTGCAGCCTGAGATCAGGACCAGTAGACTGGTAATAATAAGTATTTTATTCATGTAGGTTTTGCCTTTTAGTTTTAAAATTTTTATTCTTTATTCTAACCTGTATTTCTAAATTTGATTAGAATACTAGATTCTTAAATTGAGGTATTTATCAAACAACTAATTAACTTATTAAAAAGATTAATTGGGGTGGCTCTATTAGCAGCTTCCGCGGGGCTCTATATTCCCATTGGTTATTTATTAGCTGTAGCAGGTTGGGATAATTTTCCAGACATGGATTATTTGTATTTCTTTTATGCTGCAATAGTATATTTGTTTAGTTGGGTTACCTTATTGAGCGGTATCTATTTAGCAGGACCGGAGCTTGTGGCTAAGCTCAATGAATTCTACAATGTTATTAAGAAAAAGTTTTTAGGGAGAAAAAAATGATTTATACCACTGAAGAAATACTCAGCGAACATGAATATGAATCACCAAACCGAATGGCGGGATACCTTCTGCATGGAGGTTTAGATGGAGAAGGTAATTATATTACGCCAAGAACAAAAATAAGGTGGCAAGCTGTAAATGAATGGACTGATGCTTTAAATAAAAGAGGGTGTGAACTGTTAGATTCATCAGTTGATATATTGGCCCACGATAATTTTCCTACCATGGACCAAGCAAAACTTTTAATAAATAAGGGTGAAGGTCAATTTCTTTGGAACAGTCTAACCATTACAGGGATAATTGAAGCAAGAGGACGAGTATTGGCAGAAGTAACAGCTCCAGACTTTCAAGACATCATAGTTGAAGATATTTCTGATACTTGCATAGCTCATATGAATAAAGGCTTATTTATAGCCCATGGATTTGATGAAGGTGGTGATCCTGACAGTGATCAGGGGGCTCATGACCAAATGTGGTTTGCTTCTAGAGATCTACTGTTTGGTAAAGATGCATATCCTATTCCTGAGGTACCTGATTCTATTGGAAGACCGGAGCAGGGTAGAGAAATGCCAGACCTACCTGCAGAGTATGAAGGCATCCTTCAGTTGTTAATGCAGGTCTTGATGATTGAAATAAGAGCAGAAAGTTTTTTTTCATATTGTATGAATCTAACTAGATCTAATGATGTGTTTATGGATAAAAGGGAAGATGCCTTATTAGCCTGTGAGTTGATCAGGCGTATTAGACAAGACGAGGCTATTCATGTTGCTTACTTAAATTTATTAGTTTCAGAGCTTCGAACTTTTACTTTTAAAACGATAGATGGAAAAGAAATACAAGGTTCAGAAATTATAGACCCTCTTTGGAATAAAATGATTCAGTGGCACGGAGAGGAAGTTCATAAAGAGAGTGTTGCTATTAGGACAGAAGAGTTTTCTAAATTATTTAAGAGAATGAACGATGCTGACCTGTTACAACAATTTAATGAATTGTCATCAAATAAAGAACTTTATGCCATTCGTTAATTTTGATTGAAAGATTAGATCATCTTGTTATTGCTGTTGATGATTTAGATGCAGCTGTAGAGAGTTATACCAAGCTTTTTGGATACGAGCCTTCGTGGAGAGGAGTTCATGAACAACTAGGTACTGCAAATGCACTTTTTCCAGTGGACAATACTTACCTTGAACTTTTGGCAGCCGATGGAAATGAAGGCCCGGGAGCAGCAATGATAAAAGCAACTCTTGAGCTTAATGGAGAGGGTCTTTCTGGTTTAGTTCTTGGCACATCTAACATTTCTGACATTAAAGAAGATTTAATGAATCATGGAACAGAACTTCAAGATCTTTCTTTGGGAGAAGGAGTAGACAATGACCAAGGCTTAAAAAGAACCTGGAAAAATTTATTTCTTCCATTCTCGTTAACACGCGGTATGTTTGCTTTTATTATCCAACATGAAACTGGAGAACTGCCTCCCGTTCATGGACGTTCTTCTTCTACAATTAATAAGCTTGATCACGTGGTTATCAATACAAATGATCCGCAAGGATTTAAAGATTTATACGGGGATGTTTTTGGAATTAGATTGGCTTTAGATCAAACGGTTGAGAAATGGGGAGGTCGAATGTTATTTTTTAGACTTAATCACACTACCATAGAGGTAATTGGTAAGCCTGATAAAGAAGACCCCTCTGATAAACTATGGGGACTGGCATGGTCTGTAGAAGATATTAATAAAACGCATCAGCGGCTAGTGAAAGAAGGAGTAGGCGTATCATCAGTCAAGAAAGGTCGGAAAGAAAATACTTTAGTATGTTCGGTTAAAACAAATACTTGCAACGTGCCTACGTTATTGATTCAACATCTTTACTAAATCTATCGTGAATCCAAAAAGGCAGATAAATTAAATAGAACAGACAAATTCCTATAATTATTGTTAGTGGTATATGCATGGATGGATCGGGTAAGAAATCCATAATATTTTGACCTTCCGGCCTAGCTCCTAAATACCAATTATTCATCATCATGGCTATAATGAGAAACAATTTAAT
The DNA here is from genome assembly GCA_015660645.1 of Gammaproteobacteria bacterium. Classification (GTDB taxonomy): domain Bacteria; phylum Pseudomonadota; class Gammaproteobacteria; order Magnimaribacterales; family Magnimaribacteraceae; genus CAJJAM01. The sequence continues at coordinate 12,891 of DQKS01000022.1, read as the reverse complement.
AACGAAATGAATACGATTTCAGAACGTTTTTTTCCTTCAATACGAAAAGAGGAGTATCTTCCTTTATTAAAAGCCTTTGGATTTTTCTTTTTTGTTTTAGCTTCGTGGTATGTACTTCGTCCAATTAGGAACGAGCTAGCAGTTGAATTTGGTTATGAGAATCTAATAATTTTAGGTTTTTCTGTTAACCCTATTGCTTTACTTCTAACCATTGGCGCATTAGTGATGCTCGTTTTAAATGCTATATATTCCTATTTCATTTCAAAAATAGAAGGCAGTAAAGTTGTGCTTTATTGTTATTCTTTTTTTATAGTCAATTTTGTATTGTTTCTTTCTGCCTGGACTTTATTGGAAGATCAGGGAAGAGTTTGGACGGCGTATATATTTTACGTTTGGCTAAACGTGTATTCTTTGTTTGTTGTCTCTATTTTTTGGGTTACTTTAATCAATTTTTTTAGTAGTAATGATGGGAAGCGTTTATTTGGCATTATTAGTGCTGGCGGGTCATTAGGGGCTTTTTTTGGTACAAGCGTTACGCAATATTTTGCCTTAGAGATTTGTGGACCTGATATATCTGATTCTGGACCAGGATTTTTGATAATATTTTCTATTGTTTGTCTATTAATATCAATATTCCTCTCGCGTGATCTTTACTCTAACGCGAAGGTTGTAGTTGATGAAAAAAAAGCGATAGGAGGAAGTGCAACTGATTCAATTAAGAGTTTAGTTTCTGTACCTGAGGTCCGGAATATAGGTCTGTATGTTTTACTTTTTACTACATTAGCAACCATAGCCTGGATGATGTCTTTAGACATCGTTAGGAATTGGTCCTCTGATCCTTGTGAAAGAACTTCTTATTTTTCTCTTGTTGAGCAAATTGTTATACCCCTTACGTTGATAATGCAGCTGTTATTTTCTTCTTACATCATGAGACGTTTTGGAACTTTAGTAATTTTTGTGTTTTATGGTTTTTTGTTTGCTTTTGCTTTCTCCTTTTATTACTTATATCCAATTATTACAGCAGTCTTTATCGTAACTGTATTGCAAAGATTATTTGAGTACGGTTTAAATAAACCTACGAGAGAAGCTTATTATGCGGATTTGAATCAGAATGACAGATACAAATCTAGTGTCTTGGTAGATACTTTTGTTTCTCGAACAGGAGATCTTACGGGTGGTTGGATAGTAGGTTTTGGTTTGATCACCTTATCTATATCTTGGGCCGCTTTGCCTCTTGCCTTGCTCTTGTCTATGACAGGATACAAAGCAGCTAAATCAATAAAAATTAAATAAATGCCAGATCAAAATGAGTTTTTAGCAATAGCTGATACTACAGACATTGAATTAGGGCATTCTCAGTCAATTCAGATAAACGGCACGGATGTTTTGATCTGTCATGCAGAGGGTGGGTTTTTTGCAGTCGAAGATTTATGCACACATTCTTTGACTCCTCTGTGTGGAGGTCAAATAGTAGGAAACTATATTACTTGTCCTTTGCATGGAGCCGTTTTTGATTTAACGGATGGAACCGTGCAATCCCCCCCAGCATTTGAAGATCTAAAAACTTTTGATTTAAAAATAGAAGGAACGGCTATAAGCATTAATAATGGTTCGTTCAAATAACCTTGGATCTAAATATTTTTTTGGAAAAAGATTAGAATAGAGAAAAGAGGTTCATATGCAAAAAAAACTTAACTATCTACTTATTGAAGACCCTAAACCTGGAATAAGAAGAATCTTATTAAATAGACCAGATAAAAGAAATGCCCTTTGTAACCCTCTGAGAGAAGAGCTTTTTTCTTCATTAGAAGAAGCAGATTTAGATCCAGAAGTTAAGGTAATTATACTTTCAGGTAGCGGGTCTTGTTTTTGTGCTGGTTACGATCTCACATATAACAACAAAGAAGATATGCCTTATCATTCAAGCAAGAATGATGGGTTTTGGCCAAGGCACGTTGTTGAGGGTGCATTTAAGATATGGGATTTAGCGACGCCAGTTATCGCACAAGTGCACGGTTATTGTCTGGCAGGAGGGACCGAGTTAGCTGCTTCTTGCGACTTGGTGTACGTTGCAAATGATGCGCAAATTGGCTATCCGGTAGTGCGTTCAATGAGCCCACCTGATAATCAAATTTTTCCTTGGTTAATGGGTATGCGTGACGCTATGGAAATGATGCTAACCGGAGAGTCTATTGATGGAGAAACAGCAGTTAAACAAGGTTTTGCAAATCGAGCTTTTGATGTTAATTCTCTAGACGAGGAAGTTATTAAAGTTGCTGAAAAAGTATCTAACGTTCCTGCAGATTTGCAGGCTATAAATAAACGTGCAGTTCATCGTCAAATGGAAGCAATGGGCATGAGAGCAGGTATAAGGGCAGGGACAGAAATGCAAGCGCTTGCCATGCATTCAAAATCGACTCAAGAGCACCTCAAAGAAATAGCTTCTGGGTTAAAAGAGGCTTTAAATAAAAGGGATAGAAAGTTTGGTGACTATCGTACGTCAAATAAAGACTAACCTTTTGTTCGTTATCTTAACGATATTTAGTTCGTGCTCGGAGCCTAAAGAAGTAACGGGGGCTTCTTGGCAGGGCTCGTCAGATTTTATGTTTATTTCTAATAAAAACATGGAAATGCATTACGCTTCGTCCATTTCAGGTAATCAAGTGTATTTAGGAGGATTTTACGAGATAATTCAAAACGGAACTAACCAAGTGATTAACAAAATTGAAGTTTCGGAATTAGAATTTGAGAAGAGAACGGATGGAGTTTCTTATTGTCGAATTTGGGGCAACATTCAAGATTCAGACGAAAAAGGCTATTTGCTAGCCGATGATTGCTTTCCTCTTTATTAAAGAATTAAGATTCCTTAAATGAGGCCATCGTAGGAACCGCCATCTAGTTAAATATTCTGGCCAGAAATAAAACCAGCATGCTTGCTGCATACGATAGCTTTTTTCTTTTCTATTCCTAAATCCATCTTAGTATTCTTCTCCTACTTGCTATTTTTACAACGAAAATATCACGGACCAAGTACCATTAGATCAGTTTAATTATTTGTTACAATACAATATAAGATAGTAGCTTATTTTGAATATTTTAGAGGATATAGATGTCAGATGAAATACCAATAGATCACTTACGAACTTGGATCGGTAAACAAGATCGACAAACAGATATTATTACTCCTGAGCTATTAAAAAGATTCAATGCAACTCTAGGTGGTTACGCGAATCTTAATACAGAACTTCCTCTCGGTATTCATTGGTGTTTAGCGCAACCTAGTGTTGCCCAAGATAGTTTAGGTGAAGATGGTCACCCCGCGAAGGGAGGTTTTATGCCCCCCGTACCATTGCCTCGAAGAATGTGGGCATCTAGTAAAATACAGTTTTATGAAGCTCCAAGTATCGGCGTTTCTGTAGAAAAGATTTCAACCATTGCGGATGTTGTTTTAAAGCAAAGTGCTGCTTCAGGTTCTCTGGTATTTGTACACGTAGACAATAAATATGTACAAGATAATAAAAGTCTTATAGAAGATAGACAAGTTATAGTTTATAGAAATCCTTCAGCATTTAAGCAAACTGATCCGGAAGATCCTCAAGTTTCAAACCATTCATTTAGTATTGTTCCAGATAGCACGCTGTTGTTTCGTTATTCAGCAATGACCTTTAATGGCCATCGTATTCATTATGATCAAAATTATGTAACGGATGGAGAAGGTTATCCTGGACTGGTTGTACACGGACCCTTGACAGCGACACTTCTCATGAACATAGCGCAAGCTAGCCAGCCAAACAAGACTCTTCGTAAGTTTGAATTCCGAGGAACAGCGCCAGCTTTTGTAGATCAAACATTAGAGTTATTGGTTAAAGATGATGCTGCTAAATCTCTTGAAGCAAGAAACCATCATGGTGCCTTAATCATGTCAGCTTCTGCAGAATATAGCGATTAAATCATTGGAGATCATAAAGGTAGACATAAATGAGCAATCTCTACTCAAATTTTCAGAAACACTTTCCTGTTGATTTAAATAAAGAATTTCTTATTACCTTAGAAGGAAGAAAGGTTTCTTATACAGAAGTAAAGGAAACCACTGCTCGTATGGCTAACTGTCTTCTTGAATTGGGAGCTTCTCCAGGTGACAGGATTACTGTTCAAGTAGAGAAATCTGTAGAAAGTTTATTACTCTACCTGGCATGTTTGAGAGCAGGTTTGGTATATCACCCCCTAAATACTGCTTACAAATCGTCAGAACTTGCTTTTTTTCTTGAAAACGCAGAACCTACCATAGTGGTATGTTCTCGTGATGTAATCACCACCATGGAATCTATTCTTATTTCTACAGATATTAAAGCTCTGCTTACCTTAGAAGCAGATGGAAGTGGTACTTTAATGCAGCATGCTGCTAAATTAAGCAATGAATCTGAAGTATTGAAATGTACAGGTTTTGAAACAGCAGCATTACTTTACTCTTCTGGGACCACTGGGCAACCAAAAGGTATTGTATTGAGTCACAATAATCTTCTTAAGAATGGAGAAACATTAGTTAAGTCTTGGGGTTTTACTTCTTCAGACCGGCTTTTGCACATGCTTCCAATTTATCATGTGCATGGATTGTTTGTAGCTTTGCACACTGTTCTCTTGAGCGGGGCAAGCATGGTTTGGTGCAAAAATTTTAATGACAAGGAGGCGATGGAAAAATTACCCGATTGTACGGTTATGATGGGTGTTCCGACTTATTACACAAGGTTATTGGCAAACCCTGAATTTGGATCACAGTATTGTTCTAATATGCGATTATTTATTTCTGGTTCTGCTCCTTTACTCAGAGAAACTTTTAATCAATTTCAAGAAAAAACAGGACATATTATTCTCGAACGCTATGGCATGACGGAGACAGGCATGAATACCTCTAACCCTTTGGACGGCGAGCGTAGATCAGGAACTGTAGGTCCTGCTCTGCCAGATGTGATTGCTAGAGTAGTTGATAATTCCGGCAAAGAGATTAAAGATGGTGAAACGGGTAATTTACAAGTTAAAGGCCCCAATGTTTTTCCTGGTTACTGGCGCATGCCTGACAAAACTGCCGAGGATTTTACTTCTGATGGTTTTTTTAATACTGGTGATAAAGCAACCATTGATTCAGACGGGTATGTATCTATTGTTGGAAGAGAGAAGGATATGATAATTACAGGTGGCTTAAATGTTTACCCTAAAGAAATTGAGCTAATTATTGATGACCTGGAAGGTGTTATAGAATCAGCTATTATAGGTGTAGCAGATTCTGATTTTGGAGAAGCTGTTGTAGCCGTAATTGTCTCAGAACAAAATGCACCAACGCAAGAAGAGGTAGTATCTCTGTGCCGAAACCAGCTAGCTAACTATAAAGTTCCTAAGCAAGTCCACTTTGTTAAAACTTTACCTCGAAATGCTATGGGAAAAATTCAAAAGAATTTACTACGTAAACGATTTAAGACTGATTCAAAAACGTGATTTTTTATAATTGCTATTTAGCTGTAGTATGATTTATGCAATAAATCTAATCAAATTTATATATCTACTAGAATCTAATTTATTAGCTATTACGAATAAAGAATTATGGAGCTTAGTTGGTCTCACACAGTATTAAACATAAAAGATGTATACAAGATGCTAGATTTTTAATTTGGAACTCTTGGTTTTGACATTTGTGATCGAGGACCTTTGGTAGAAAAAGGACCTGAAATTATCTTCATGAGCCAAGATCTAGGAATCTTCTATAAATACTTCCAATCTACAAAAGGTATCGTTAAAGAAACTTTAGATTATTAGATGGTGTCCACCGTCCATTAGCATGGTTTCGCCTGTAACAACTTTATTGGTATCGATAAAGGTATAAATACCTTGTGCAACTTGCTCTGGAGTGACTGTTAAGCCAAGCGGAGTATTTTTAGTAAGATTATCTCGTGCAGCGTTATACATGCCATCTCCCATACCTTTTCTTAACCATTCTCCTTGAATAAATCCTGGGCAAATTGCATTAACTCTTATGGGTCCTAGATTTCTTGCCATTGATTTAGTCATGGTATTTAAGGCGCCTTTTGAGGATGCATAAGCTAAGCAACTTCCTATGCCTTTGATCCCTGCAATAGAAGAAATATTAACAACACTAGGGTTGTCACTAGTAAGAAGAGACTCTTTGCATGCTCTTACCATTTGAAAGGGACCGACAACATTTACTTTGTATATATGAAGAAAATCTTCTGCATCTAATCCATCTAAATCACCATGGTTAAAAACAAACTTAGTGGTGCCGGCGTTATTTACCAAAGCATCAATTCTACTCCATTTGTTTAACGTTTCTTGCGCTGTATTCTTGCAAGCATCATCATCAGAAACATCAGCGGATAAGGCTAGCGATTCTACCCCGAACGCTTCGCATTCTTTTACCACCGAATTAGCATCTTCTATAGAACTGGTGCATGTAATGGTCACGTTCCAACCTTTAGAAGCTAAAAGTCTTGCAGTTGCTGCACCAACTCCGCGACTTCCTCCGGTAACTATGGCAACAGGATTAGTATTCATATTTAAATTCCTTCTTTATTTCCAAGGCAGATCCATGATTACAAATTAGTGACATAACGTCACGTAATTTCATAATTTTTCACAATTTATATTTATATGTGAGAGCATACTCAGCCTTAATCTATGGAAAGACATACTTACACAAGTAAACAAGGAGAGATTTTTTCCTATTTAAAAAATAATACTAAAATTGGAAGACAGAATTTTGTTTTTTTCCATGCCACTGGGTTCAATGCTCAAACTTACAATATTCTTTTAGATAAATTAGATAAAAAATTTAATTCAAAAATTAATATATACGCTTTAGATCAAAGGGGTCATGGGTTATCAGAGGCTGAAGCAATACCAGAAAAAATGACATCATGGTCACCTTATCTTAAAGATGGTCTGGATTTTATTGATTCTCTATCAGGTTCAGTTGTTTGTTCTGGTCATTCGATGGGTGCTGTAATAGCTGCAAAGATTGCTTCTATGCGTAAGAGTAGAGAGATAAAATTGTTTATGATTGAGCCTGTTCTTTATGGTCCTTTGCAAGCAAAATTATGGGATTTATCTAAAACAAAATCAGAAAAAAAACCTGATATTGCAGATGGTGCAGCTAGAAGAAGAAGACATTTTGAAAGCGTTAAAGAAGCTTTGGAGTCTTATGATGGCAGAGGGGCATTTAAAACTTGGGGTTCAGAATGGATAAAAGATTACCTAGAAGGAGGAACTAAGACCTCTTCTTTGGGAGGAGTAGAATTGTCCTGTACACCTGAATGGGAGAGTATGACATTTAGAAGTTCTTCGATGGACACATGGAAATTTCTTAAACAGATTAAGATACCAACCTACACCCTTGCAGCTACTTTAGAAGAAAATTCTGGATCAACTTTTTCTATAGAAGCTAGAGAGGCTCTTCTAAAGCTTGATTATGCCTGTGAATTAGAAGAAATAGATGGTGCTAGTCATTTCTTACCAATGGAATTTTCTGATCTTACAGTTGATCGTATTTTCGATTATATAGATAAATAACTGTATAGTTCTTCTAAATTAAATGTAGTTCGGAGGGGCTATAAATCCACCTATTTCTTCAGCAAGGAGTCTAGTAAATTCTATAGTTTTATAGTCTTGATAAGCACCACTAACTGCCTGAAGACCAATCGGTAGACCGTCTTTCGAAGGCCCAGTAGGGAAAACTGTGCTTGGTAAATAGGCATTAACGATCATACCCGCCCAAAAGATTTGCTGGAAATAAGACTGTTCTTGATTATTGACCTTAATAGTTCTTTCATTGTAATTTCGATGGTCATGTTCAAATGCTGGAGTAGCCATTTGAGGGCAAATTAAAATGTCCCATTCTTCAAAGAATTCTTTCCAAGCTATTTTCAATTTCTCTCTTTTGAAGTCTGTTGAGATCCAATCTGCATGAGAAATAACAACGCCTCTTGCATTCACTGCATCACTTGAAAAATCAGATGGATCTAGTTGATCTACAATTTTTTGTATTTTTTCTTTTTCTTCCGGTGGCATAGCTGCAGACGTTACTGATTGAAGTAATAACTGATAATTTATATTACCAGTTTCAGGATCGAAATTCGGCCTTGCATCAAAGGAGACGGTTGCACCTAATTTGGCTAAAGTTTCTCCTACCTGAATAGCTCTCTCTTCTATTTCGTGCGCTACAGGAGCCATTTCATCATTAGCCCATACGGCTATTTTTAAATCTTTAAGGTTTTTAAAATCTGCTTCAGGTAAATCAAGCTTCCATCCAGCCGCTTCTCTTTCTGCAGGACCTGCCATAATATCTAAAGCTTGCCTTACGTCTTCTGCACTTCTTGCTAAAGGTCCGCATACTGCCAAATCAGCATCAGGCACATTACTAACTAATTCATGTCCGGTCATAGGAATAATTCCGTATGTTGGTTTATGACCGTAAACACCACAAAAATGGGCTGGGTTTCTGATGGAACCACCAATATCTGATCCTGCCTCTAATCCTGTAAAGCCTGCTGCAAGGGCGGCAGCACTTCCACCGGAAGAACCACCTGGAATTCTTTTTAAATCCCATGGATTATTTGTGGTTCCATAAATGGTATTGTAACTTTGGAAATCACCCAAATTGAGTGGAACATTAGTTTTTCCTATGAAATGCGCTCCAGCTTGTCTAAATCTCTGAACAGCTAATCCGTCAGCAGCTGCTATATTATTTCTAAAAGCTTCATTGCCCCAAGTCGTTTTCTGACCTTCAATTGCATAAGATTCTTTAATAGTCATCGGGAGTCCATGTAAAGGACCTAAGTCCTTACCTTTCGATAAAGCTTCATCTGCTTTTTCAGCGTCTCCAATAGCTCTTTCAAACATTCTGACGACCACTGCATTAATATCACCATCAAATTTCTCAATTCTATCTATATAGAGTTGAGTTAATTCTTTAGAGCTGATCTCTTTAGATTTTATTTTATTGGCTAATTCTGTTGCTGATAAATGATAAAGTTCCATGTCTATTCTTCTCCTGGTACCCAGTCTTCATACCTTTCTTGTAATCTTTGCATGCCCGAGATCCATCTGTCTCTGTCATTTCCTTTTCTTGAAACATATTCCAAAACTTCTGCATGAGGCGTCACTAAGAAACGATTTTTTTCTATAGCGTCCAAAACATCGTTAGCAACATCTTCAGGTTCCATCATTCCATCAACACCTGCTACTCCAGCCCCTTGAGCAGTCATAGCCGTTCTAACAGCTTGAGGACAAAGGCATGACACCCCAATGCCTTTGCTTCCGTAAGTTATCTTTATCCATTCAGCAAAACTTACAGCAGCTGCTTTGGTTACGGAATAACCGGCTGAACCTATTTGTGTTAATAGACCGGCTGCAGACGCAGTACTCATTAAATAGCCTTCTCCTCGTTCCAGCATTTGAGGCAAAACATGTTTAGCAGCAAAAATATGAGATTGCACGTTAACCTCCCAAATATTTTGCCAGTCACCAGTTTCTACTTCAAAGAAGCCAGGCACTCCACCAATACCTGCATTTGAACAAAATATGTCTATGCCACCAGACAAACTATTAGCTTGTTCGATTACACTTATAATATCTGGTTCTTGTCCTACATTTGCTTGGACGGCAATACCTCCCACAGAATCAGCTGTCTCTTTTGCTCCATCGAGGTTCACATCAACACAAACAATTGACTGAACTTCTGTTTTTTGAAATGCCTCACAGAGTGCTTTCCCTATACCACTAGCCGCTCCAGTGACAACAACTCTTTTATTTTTTATTTCCATTAGTTTAATCCCAATTCTTTAATTGCTTCTTCTCTCATATCTTTTTTAGCTATTTTACCTGCAGCCACCTTTGGAAGTTCCTCATCTTGAAACCATGCCAATTCTGGGATTTTAAATTTAGCTATTTTCTTTTCTAGAAAGGATGAGAGCTCTTCTTGGGATAAAGTCTTTTCCGGATTTAAGGATATGCGAACAGCTAATATTTCACCTAGTCTCTCGTCCGGTATCCCAAAAACAGAGGCTTCTCTCACTGAAGGATGTTCGTAGATTGCAGCTTCAATTTCTAGGCAAGCAATATTTTCTCCACCTCGAATCACAATGTCTTTAATTCTGTCTTTAATGTACAAGAAACCCTCATCATCTAAACATCCGACATCACCACTCCTAAACCAACCTTCAGAATCCAATACTTCATTAGTTGCATCTTGATTTTTTAAATAACATCTAAAATTACAAGTTGATTTGATCGCAACTTCACCTACTTCATTTGTAGCAACCTCTTTACCATCTTCTCCTACAACCTTAATTTGAGTTATTGGCGGTATAGGGAAGCCTGCTGTGCTAGGTCGCTCATAAAGAATTGGTCCACTAGCATTAGTTCCATGAGCATTTGTTTCTGTTAGACCGTAACCCACAGTAGCAACTTTATCGGGGTGTTCTTTTTCTTGAGATTTAAGCTGTTCGGGTGGGCGCGCAGCTCCTCCAGATCCTAGTCCTTTTAAACTAGATATGTCTATTTCAGGGTATTCTTTATGAGCCTCTAGGACTTCCCATGCCATAGTAGGAACACCAGTCATATCTGTAACTTTGTGTTTTTCAATCAATGAAAGGGCTGTTTTAGCATCCCATTTGTACATAAATACTATTTTTCTTGCTGTAACTAGAGATAGAAGAAAAACCGCGTGTGAACCAGTAACATGAAAAAGAGGAACTGCAGCTAAAGTGCAAGGATTTTCGGGTGCAGGCATAGATGATCCTGCGACGCCATCAACTTCAATTTGACCTGCAAGCTGACCTAATAAAGCCCAAGTCTCAGGTGCTGATACTACACTTCTGTGTGTTGCTACAACACCTTTTGGATATCCAGTGCTTCCTGAGGTATACATAATACTTGCATCATCTTCAGGGTGTATTTCTGCATCAGGGAAGGAATCTTTTTGGGTAACAACATCTTCAAAGGCAACAGTGTTCATAAATTTACTGGCATCGCATCTAACACTTATTCTTGGAGTTTCTTTTAACAGACCTTCTAGTCTATCTAGTCGTTCGCCGTCTCCTATAAAAATTTTAGATTCACTATGAGTTACTCCGTATTCTAGTTCTTCTCCTTGCCACCATGAATTTAAAGGAACTACTATCGCTCCTATCGAAGTCACTGCAATATAAATATTTATCCATTCAGGATAATTTCTCATCGAGAAAGCTACTTTATCTCCTTTCTTTATTTCAAAATTATTTACCAAAATATGAGCAAGGCCAGCAGATGTATTGAGAACTTCTTGGTAGCTGTAAGTAGTTTCTTCATAGGCTAGGAAGTCCCATTCACCATGTATGAGAGGAAATTGAAAGTAGTCTCTTAGAGTTTGAGGAAGATTGGCAAAAACCTGATATTTATTACCGCGTATTGTTTCTTCTCTTAATTCAAAAAGACCTTCTTTTGTAAATTCACTAGCTAACTTCTCTCGAGCTTCTTTTTTAACAAATTCTTTAATATCCATATTACTTACCTGTAAATTTAGGTTCCCTCTTTTCCATGTAGTGGTCTACGCCTTCTTTAAAATCTTCAGAATTAAAACTTTCTAACATTGCGGCCATAGAGCTATTTAAGTTTTCCTGAATAGTTTCTCCCTGAGCGTTGTAAATTTGTTCTTTCATTATTCTTATTGATCGAGGCGAAACTGATTTAGCTAGATCTTTGGCATAATTCATAACTTCTTCATCAAAGCTGTCATCGCTGAAGGTTTTATTAACTATACCAAGTTGTTCCGCCTCAGAAGCACTGATTCTCCTAGCTGAAAATAAGATATCGTTGGCTCTTGCGATGCCAACTAATCTTGGCAGAATCCATCCAACACCCCATTCTGCAATCAAACCTCTTTTAGAGAAAGCACTGGTAAATATAGCACTTTCTTTTGCAAACCTAATGTCACAGAATAAGGCCATAATAAAACCAACTCCTGCAGCAGGTCCATTAATAGCTGCTATAACAGGCTTAGGAAGGGTGGGAAAATAACTAAATCCGCCTTCAAAACCTTTAGCATTATTAGAAGCATAGTCTCTATCTTCTGCCTCTAGTTCATTTCTGGACTGGCCTTTGCTGGTTGCTGCTAAACCATCCATATCTGCTCCTGCACAAAACCCACGACCAGCTCCGGTTAGAATAATCACTTTTACATCATCATCCTTACACGCATCATCTAGTTTTTCTTTTAATCCGGCTCTGATTTCAGCGGTGACTGAATTTAATTTATCAGGTCTATTGAGGGTTACAACAGCAACTCCCTCTTCTTTTCTGTATAAAACGGCATTATTCATATATTTCTCCTTAAGCAGTAGATCCGCCATCTATAACTAGTGTATGCCCATTAACAAATGTACCTGCTTCAGAGGCTAAGAATACAGCAGCACCCCCAATCTCATCCGGTTCGCCAATTCTTCTTAGCGGGCAGGAAGCTGTTGATTGCTTGAGTATTTCAGGGTTCTCCCAAAGAGCCCTTGCAAAATCTGTTTTAAATAAACCAGGAGCAATAGCATTGGTTCTGACGTTGTGAGGTCCATATTCAGCTGCTAAGTTTTTTACCAGCATAATATCTGCTGCCTTGGAGATGTTGTAGGCTCCTATTACCGTGCTTGATTTTAATCCACCAATAGAAGAAACAATTATGATGCTGCCATCTTTTCTTTCAACCATTTCTGGGACTACCATCTGGCATAATAAATGATTGCTCTTGATGTTATTGTTCATGATTTTATCAAATGCTTCGTCGGGTATATCGCCAAGAGAACCGAAGAACGGATTCGAAGCAGCGTTACAAACTAAAATATCGATTTGACCAAGTTGATT
>DQKS01000100.1 GCA_015660645.1 Gammaproteobacteria bacterium | reverse complement strand
GAGAGTTGTTACAAAAATGCAAGAATGCCTTTCTCTTGATGGAAATTTTGGTAATCCTGCATCGCGATCCCATGCTTTTGGTTGGAAAGCAGAAGAGGCAACTGAAGAAGCGCGCTTAAATGTTGCTACGCTAGTTAATTGTGACCCCCGTGAAATAGTGTGGACTTCAGGGGCAACTGAATCAGATAATCTTGCAATTAAGGGCTCAGCGAGATTTAACAAAGGAAAAGGCAACCATATTATTACTTCTAAAGTGGAGCACAAAGCTGTACTTGATAGTTGTAGGCAATTAGAAAGAGAAGGTTTTGTAATAAGTTATTTGGACCCAGGTTCTAATGGAATAGTTACTCCTGCTATGGTTTCTAGTGAAATTACGGATCAAACTATTTTAGTATCTTTGATGCATATTAATAATGAAATTGGAGTTATTAATGATATTGAATCCATCGGCAAAATAACGAGAGAAAAAGGTATTATTTTTCATGTAGATGCAGCTCAAAGCACAGGTAAATTACCTATAGATTTATCTCGGCTTGAAGTTGATTTAATGTCTTTTTCTGCTCATAAGACTTATGGACCTAAAGGAATAGGAGCACTGTATGCAAGAAGAAAGCCAAGAGTAAGATTAGAGGCTCAGATCCATGGAGGAGGTCATGAGAGAGGTATGAGAGCTGGTACTTTGGCAACACATCAAATTGTTGGTATGGGAGAAGCTTTCAGAATAGCTAAAGAAGATATGATCCAAGATAATAAGCGTATCAAGTCGTTGAGAGATAAATTTTGGGACGGCCTTAATGATATGGAAGAAGTTTATTTGAATGGAGATCGAGAACATAGAGCAGCTGGTTTTTTAAATGTTAGTTTTAATTATGTTGAAGGCGAATCACTTATAATGGCTTTGAAAGATATAGCAGTTTCTTCTGGTTCGGCTTGTACCTCTGCTAGTTTAGAACCCTCGTACGTTTTAAGAGCAATAGGTCTGAAGGACGAACTAGCACATAGCTCAATTAGATTTGCTATAGGAAGATTTACAACTGATGAAGAGGTTGAATATACAATTGGCCTTGTAAGGAATGCGGTAGGAAAATTAAGAGAATTATCTCCACTTTGGGATATGTATAAAGATGGAGTGGATTTAGATACGATTGAATGGTCGACTAGTTAATACAGCGAGGTAAGAAATGGCATACAGTAAGAAAGTAATAGATAAGTTTGAAAAAACACTTCAAGAACCAGAAAAACACCATGTAGGTAGGTGGGATCCTTCAGAATTAAATATAGGAACTGGCATGGTGGGAGCGCCGGCTTGTGGTGATGTAATGAGACTACAAATCAAGTGTGAACAAAGGAATAATTCTCACGTTATAAGCGATGTGAAGTTCAAAACTTATGGATGCGGATCTGCAATAGCCTCTTCAAGTGAGTTAGTTGACATGCTAAAAGGAAAAACTCTTGAAGAAGCTAAAGAAATTAGAAATCAGGACATTGTTGATGCTCTAGAGCTTCCTGCTATAAAGATTCATTGCTCTGTTTTAGCAGAAGATAGTATTCACCAAGCCATAAAAGATTACGAATCTAAGATTTAATTGATAAGTATGCCTAATCTTACTCAACCTAGTTCTTTTGATCCAAATAGTTTCGATTTAAGCCCAAGCGCTATTAAGCACTTTAAACAAAATCTAAGTAACAAGAATTCAAATATAGGAATTAGATTCTCTGTATCGGAATCTTCAGGATGCTCGGGATATACTTACTCCTTAGATTATGTAAAGTCGAAGAATTCGGATGATCTTTCTTTTGAGTTTAATGATGTTTCGGTATTTATTGATTCTGAATCTTTTTTATATCTTAAAGGAACAAAGGTAGATTTTGAGCAAGATGGCGTGAATGAAGGAATCAAGTTCTACAATCCTAATGTAAAAGCAGTTTGTGGTTGTGGGGAAAGCTTTGAAGTAAAAACTTAATCTATATAAGATTATTTAGAAAATGACAAAGATAAAGATTGGCTCTCATACAGAGATTTGTCCAGAAGGAGCTGAGATCGAAGTTAACCCCGGTGAAAACCTTTGTGAAATTCTTTTGGATAGAGGGATATCTATAGAACATGCTTGTGAATTATCCTGTGCTTGTACTACTTGCCATGTCATTGTAAGGAACGGATTCTCTTCACTTGATGATGCCTCGGAAACAGAGGAAGATATGCTCGATAAAGCTTGGGGTCTAGAATCTCAATCAAGACTTGGTTGTCAAATCGTTGTTGGTGAAGAAGATTTAGAAATAGAAATACCTAGATATACAATTAACATGGTTTCTGAGAGCCATTGATATGCTTTGGACAGACGTAAATGAAATAGCGATTGAGCTTTGTGAGAAATACCCTGAAATTGATCCACAATATGTTCTTTTTACAGATTTGAGAGACTGGGTAATTGGGTTAGACGGGTTTAAAGGTCATGCAGATAGATCCAATGAGAAAATATTAGAAGCTATTCAAATGTTGTGGATAGAAGAGATGAGTTAACCTTTTTCCGTGTGAATAAGTATAATGCGCGCCTCTTTAACCAAGGGAATAATATGTCACTAGAAACGACTCTCTCAATTATTAAGCCTGACGCTTACGCAAAAGGGCATGTAGAAGAAATCTGTTCAAGGCTAGAAGAACAAGGTTTGATGATAAAAGAAAAAAAACAACTGCACCTATCTGCAAAAGAGGCAGAAGGTTTCTATTTTGAGCATAAAGACAGACCATTCTTCCCAGCATTAGTAGAATTTATGACTTCTGGACCTATACAAGTTCAGGTCCTAGAAGGTGAGAACGCTATTTCAAAATATAGAGAAGTAATGGGGAGCACTAACCCTCAAGAAGCTGCACCTGGAACTTTAAGAGCAGACTTTGCAGATTCTATTGATGCTAACGCTGTGCACGGTTCTGATTCACCAGAATCTGCAGATAGAGAAATAGCCTATTTCTTTTCTGGTTAGTTTTTAATTTAATGCCTGAACCTCTAGAAGAAAAATTTTCAGGCCAACTCCTAAGCGAGGCAAGAAAGAAAAAGAGGCTTCGTTATAAGAGACTTTCTTCCGAATTAAATATACCTGAGAAATATCTTCAAGCTCTTGAAGAGGAGGATTATGAGGTAATGCCAGGAGGAGATCCTTATATTAAAGGCTACTTAAGGGCTTACGCAAAAAAACTTGAGTTAGACCCTGATTTTATAATAGAAAAATATCTGCAAAACTTAAAGAGTTATAAAAATACTTCTAATAAACAATCAATAAAATTAGAGTCAAAGTTACTGCCTTTTAAAAAATATATTATCCCTATAGTTTTTCTTCTTTTTTTCTCATTTTTTATTTATTTTTCTTCGTGTTCTCAAAATGATCAATTAGAAAATGCACCAGAAGACTCTTATGACAAAGTGCTTGATGAGGTTAAAACTACTTCAAGGGCTGAAATAAAAGTAGATAACGACACTGATATTTTAGAAGAGAATAAGGAAAAGATACTTTTTAATAAAACTATCACCAAGCCCATTGAAACTCTTGTAACTGAAGAGCTAATAGTCTTAGAAGATTTGTTGCAATTCTATTTTCCAGAAGAATGTTGGGTGGAAGTATATAATGAGTCCGAGAGGTTGGTGTTTAAATTAGCTAAAGCAGGCACGTCTCTAGAAGTAAATTCAAAAGGCCCCTTTAAAATTAAGATTGGCAATGCTAATTATGCAACTTTAAGATTTAATGGAGTAGTTATCGATTTATTAGAGTCTTCTAATAGGGAAAATAACGTAAGTTGGGTAGTATTGCCTTCAGGTAAGTAAAGTGAATTTAAAGAATCAAAATAATAGAAGAAAATCTCGTCAAATCAAAATCGGGGATGTTCTTGTGGGTGGAGATGCAGACATCTCTGTTCAAAGCATGACAAATACCAAAACTACTGATGTTAAAGGCACTCTAGCGCAGATAAAACAGTTAGAAGATGCTGGGGCAGATATAGTAAGAGTTTCAGTGCCGGATAAAGATTCTGCTGATGCTTTTGCAAAAATTAAGAAAGGTTCAAATCTACCATTGGTCGCAGATATTCATTTTGATCACATGATGGCATTAGAGGCCATCAAGGGAAAGGCAGATTGTATAAGAATAAATCCAGGTAATATTGGTAAAGAAGAAAAAGTTAAACAAGTAGTTTCTGCTGCTAAAGACAATGGGATTCCCATTCGAGTGGGAGTAAATGCAGGCTCATTGGAGAGGAAACTTCAGATAAAATATGGCGAACCTAATGCAGATGCCCTAGTTGAATCAGCATTGGGTCATATCAACATTCTCCAACAACTAAACTTTAATGATTTTAAGCTTAGCATTAAAGCATCAGATGTATTTTTGACAATTGAAAGCTATAGAAAAATAGCAAAACTAATTGACCAGCCTTTGCATTTAGGTATAACGGAAGCAGGAGGATTTAGATCAGGAACGGTGAAATCAGCCGTAGGCTTAGGAGCTTTACTGCTTGATGGTATTGGCGATACCTTGCGTGTTTCCTTGGCATCAGATCCTGTAGATGAAATAAAAGTAGGTTGGGACATTCTAAAAAGCCTCAAGATACGATCAAGAGGAATAAATTTTATTGCATGTCCTACCTGTTCAAGAATGAATTTTGATGTCATAGGTACAATGAATAAATTGGAAAGTAGATTAGAAGATATTAAAGAAGATCTGGATGTTGCCGTTATAGGTTGTTATGTTAATGGTCCAGGAGAATCAAAGCACACATCAATAGGAGTAACAGGAGGATCCCCTAAAAACTTAATTTATATTGATGGGAAACCTGATCATAAAGTAGAGGGTTATAATTTAGCTGAGCATCTTGAAAAGTTAATTAGAGACAAGGTAGATAAAATAAAATTGGATAAAGATTCGGTTATTGTTAAATCAAATTAAGATGGCAAAAATAAGATCCGTAAGAGGCATGAATGACATACCACCAAAAGAAGTACTTTCTTGGGTTTATGCAGAAGAAATAATTAGGAGTACTTTTTCTTCTTATGGCTATCAAGAAATTAGATTTCCAGTAGTGGAGAGTACGGAGCTGTTTAGTAGATCGAATCAAGCTTCAGATATGGTTTCTAAAGAAATGTACACGTTTGAAGATAAAGGTGGAGATAGTATCTCTCTTAGACCTGAAGGAACAGCTAGTTGCGTTAGAGCCTGTATAGATAATGATTTAATTAGGATAGACTCTCCTCGCCTTTGGTATAACGGACCTATGTTTAGATATGAAAGACCACAGAAAGGAAGATCAAGGCAATTTCATCAATCTAGTGTAGAAGTTTTTGGGATCCATGGTCCTGAAATAGATGCAGAGATTATTCAGCTATCCTCAAGGTTATGGAAGAAGCTAGGGATAGAAGAAAACGTCTACCTTGAAATAAATAGCATTGGTAATGAAAATACTAGGTTGAACTACACCAAGGATCTGTTGGAATTTTTTGCTCCTCTGAGAGAAAATTTAGATGATGATTTGGTAAGGAAGTTGCATGAGAACCCATTAAGAATTCTTGATTCAAAGTCACCAGAGATTCAGTCGTTGTTAAAAGGTGCTCCGAAGATAACTGATTATCTGGATGAAGAATCGGAAAACCATTTCAGAAAACTTATTAACATATTGGAAATGCTTGGAATTTCTTATGCAGTAAACCCCAATCTAGTTAGAGGTTTGGATTATTACAATAAAACTGTTTTTGAATGGAAAACTAGTAGTCTTGGTTCTCAAGATACCGTTTGTGCTGGTGGAAGATATGATAATTTAATTGAAGAACTTGGAGGAAAGGCCTGTCCGGCTATAGGTTTTTCTATAGGAATGGAGAGGCTTATCTTGCTACTTCAAGATTCTGGAGACAGTAAATTAGTTGAAGATCAAAGTGTAGATTGCTTTTTTGTATGCTTTGGGGACGAAAGTATTTTAAAAGCGATGGTGCTTGCTGAACAAATAAGAGATAGAATTCCTAATCTGAACTTAAAAGTAAATTTAGGGTCAGAAAGTGCTGGGTCTCAATTTAAGAAGGCTGATAAATCAGGTGCAAGGTTTGCACTTGTTTTAGGAGATACCGAACTTGAAGATAAGGTTATTTCTTGTAAAGACCTTAGGGAAAAATCAGAACAAGAAACAATGGATATAGAAAGCTTAATAGACAAGCTAGAGAATTCATTTAAAAAGTAAAAAGGAAAAATAATGGCAAACTTTTTTTCAGCTTCACCTGAAGAGCAAATAGACCTTTTATCTGTTTGGTGGGATAAATATAAATACATACTAGGAATGCTTCTAGCAGCTTCAGTAATTTTTATCGTTTATAGAGATTATTCCATATCTTCTTCAAATGTTAATGAGTTTGAATCAGCTAGGCTTTATGATGACTTTCTAAGCTCAACATTAACTGATAAGAAGACTAAGGCCAAAGAAATTATAGATCTTTATTCTGATACTTTGTATGCAGATTTCGCAGCATTACATTTAGCCAAGATTGGTGTAGAAGAGAGTAATCTTGAGCAGGCTGAACAACATTTAAATTGGGTTATAGCTAGATCTTCTTCTTGGGATAGTAAGTTTAATCCAGTACGAAGTATTGCTAAGCTAAGACTGGCGAAGATTTTCTTAGAACAAGACAGTCCTCAAGCTGCTTTAGATCTCTTGAAAGAAGAAAAAACTTTAACGGCAAGTTTATTTGAAGTAAGAGGAGATGCTGAGAGATCACTCAATCAGATTAATAAAGCCAAGTTAAGTTATTTGCAAGCTTTGGAACTAAGCAATAGTCAACCCATTAAATCCCTAATAAGTATGAAAATTTCAGACCTTCAAGAGGATGGATAAATGAATAAAATTACTAGGATTTTGTACGTTTCAGTTTTATTTCTCTCTTTGGATGCTTGTTCATCCTTAAGTGGATTAAAATTTTGGGGTGATGATGAAGAAGAAAATGAAGTACCAGCAGAGTTAATAAGAATTACAGAGAGCGTTAGCTTAGATGTGGAATGGAATAAAAAATTTGGAAGTGATAATAATTTTGGAAGGTTAGTTCCCTCTATATCTAATAATACAATTATTCATATCTCGTCTAATGGTTACTTAATCGCAGTGGACTCAGATTCTGGGTCAGATATATGGAGCAAAGAGACTGAAGATTTAGTGTCTGGAGCTGTTACTGTAGGTTTCAAAAAAATATTTTATGGAACTTTGGACGGAGATCTTGTTGCATTAGATTTTAAGGACGGAACTGAAGTCTGGAGATCTCAAGTATCTAGTGAGATATTGTCGCCTCCAGTAACTAATGGAAGTATCGTCGCAGCCCAAACTTCAGACGGGAAAATAACCGGTTTTAATATAAAGACCGGAGAACTCAAATGGGTACATCAAAATTCAATCCCAAAATTAACCTTAAGAGGTACAGCAACTCCAATTCTAGCTAAAGGATTTATATTTACTGGGTTTGCAAATGGAAAAGTATCTATGATTTATCCCGATTCAGGAGCTATTAGGTTAGAGATTCCGGTCACAATCAACGAAGGAAAGTCCGAACTTGATCGGGTTGTAGATGTAGATGGTAAGTCTGTTGTTTCTAATGATGTACTGGTATCAGCTTCTTACCAAGGCAATATAACAGCAATCGATTTACAAAAAGGGCAAATTGCTTGGCAAGAAAAGATATCGTCTGTTCATGACCTTGTTTCTGTGAGATCAAGAATAATAGCGATAGATGAGAAAGATTCTATAAAAGCATTTGGATTATCTACCGGGGCTATACTCTGGCAACAAGATGGTTTAAAACTTAGAGGGGTTTCCTCTCCTGTAGCCCTAGGAAATAATGTTGCGATTGGAGATTTTGAAGGTTATGTTCATATTCTTGATTCTAAAGACGGATCTTTTGTCGGCAGAAAAAAGGTAACTAACAGGCCTATATTGGAGATAGTTTCTGAAGGTTCTTATCTTGTTGTTGTAGACGATTCAGGAAGATTAATTTATCTTTCTGTTAGTTAGTTCTTCTTTAGACTTTTTAACTTAGGTATGTAATGTCATCTGTAGTCGCCATAGTTGGTAGGCCAAATGTTGGTAAATCAACTTTATTTAATATACTGACTGGATCAAAATCTGCTCTAGTAGCTGATTTCGCTGGCTTAACTAGAGATAGGCAATATGGTCACTTAAGGAATTCTTCTACTGTACTTATAGATACAGGAGGAATTAGTCTAGAAGGAAACGATATATCTATAGCTGTTAAGCGTCAGGCTGAGAATGCAATTGAAGAGGCAGACATCTTATTTTTTCTTGTTGATGCTATAGATGGACTAATGCCTTTAGATGAAGATATTGCATCTTCTTTAAGAAAGACCAACAAACAAATATACCTTTTAATAAATAAAGTTGATGGGTTCAGACAACAAGCTAATCTAGCAGAATTTGAAAAACTAGGATTTAAAGAATTAATTGGATTCTCGGCTGCTCATAATCAAGGTATCGACGATATAAGGATCGTCTTAGAAGACCTTGAAGACAAAGATTTTAATGAGGATCAATTCTTAGAAGAAGATATAAAAATATCAATAATAGGTAGACCAAATGCTGGGAAATCTACACTTATTAATAAATTAATAGGAGAAGAGAGGGTTTTAGTTTCTTCTGAATCAGGCACTACAAGGGATTCAATAGAAGTTCCCCTTAATTGGAATGGCAAGAACATTACACTTGTTGACACAGCCGGAATGAGAAGAAAAAGATCAATAAGAGAGGAGACGGAGAAATCATCTGTTTCTCAATCTTTAGAATCTATTAGGAGGGCGAGCGTAGTAATTTTGGTACTGGATTCATCTGAAACAATTGTAGATCAAGATATTCACCTTTTAGGTTTGGCTCTTGCTTTAGGAAGGCCGGCTATTATAGCCGCCAATAAATTGGATCTACTTTCAAAGAAACAAAAAGAGGATTTAAAAGAAAATATTCACAGGAAGCTAAGATTTGCTAGTTTCTTAGAAACACAATTTATATCAGCAAAAGAGGGGAAAGGAATCAATGTCCTAATAAAATTAGCTGAAAAGGCTTACCTTTCAAGCATTAAAGAACTACAGACACCAATTTTAAACAAGATTTTAAAAGCTGCCTTGCAAAGACAACCCCCTCCAATGTCAGGAAGGTTTAGACCTAAATTAAGGTATGCTCATGCAGGTGGAAAAAACCCTCCTACTATAATTCTTCATGGTAATAACCTTAAGTTAATTGCAGATTCTTATAAGAAGTTTTTAGAAAATTTTTATCGAACCCACTTAAAATTAGGATCAACCCCACTTGTAATAAAATTTAGCGAGAAAGAGAACCCCTTTAAAGATAAGCCTAATATCTTGACTGATAGACAGAAGAAGAAAAGAATGCGTTTGGTTAAAAGAAGGAAAAAATAATGAAAGATTGGGGGTGTATCAAGATTTTTCTGTTAGTCTGCTTTTTCTTTTCTAATATCAACCAAATACAGAGCAAAGAATTGACAGAACTTAAAGCGCCCTCACCAAAGAAGGTTCCTTTTATCATGGAGGCCCATGGGATAGAAAGAGTCGATAATTATTATTGGATGAGAGACGACTCAAGGAAGAGTAAGAAGGTTTTAAACCATCTTAAACGAGAGAATGAATACTTAGAAGATTGGTTTACTTCAGGTCAAGATTTAAGAAAGAAGCTTTTTAAGGAAATAACAGACAGAATTCCTAAGAAGGAAGATTCTGTACCTATCAGGATGGGTGCTTATGAATATTATAGGCGATATAAACCAAATAAAGAGCATCCTATATACATAAGGCGAACCAACAAGAATGCTCCTGAACAGGTCTTATTGGATGTGAATGAATTAGCCATTAACTCAGATTTTTATCAATTAGCTAATTGGAGTATTGCTCCGACCGAGCAAGAACTGGCTTATGCCGAAGATACAACAGGAAGGCGTCAGTATTCAATTAGGTTCAAGGATTTGTTATCTGGGGAAGTATCTGCCCAAGTTATTAAAGATACTTCTGGTGATATGGCATGGTCTTCAGATAGCGCTTATTTTTTTTATGTTAGAAGAGATCCTGAAACTCTTCTGCCTTTCCAAGTCTACCGTCATTCAATGGGATCAAAGCAATCAGAAGATGTTCTGATTTATGAGGAACATGATCCTACTTTTCATGTGTCGGTTGGGAATTCAAGATCTATGGAATTTATTGAAATAGATATTTCTAGCACTAACAGTTCTGAAACTCTTCTAATAAAAAGCTCTAATCCTTTAGAAAAGCCTTCTGTTTTCTTTCCAAGGACTTTGAATCATTTGTATTCAGTAGAGCATGATCCTGAACAAAAGCGTTTCTTAATTCACTCCAATTGGAAAGCAAAGAATTTTCGACTTTTGGAAACTGTTTTAGCGAAATCAAAAAAAAGGTCGCAATGGAAAGAAATTATCCCGCATAGAGATCATGTGCTGCTCCAATCAGTTTTGGCCTATCCAAAGAACTTAGTATTGATGGAAAGAGAATCTGGTCTAAGAAAATTAAGAATATTAGATCAGAATGGTAAATTTGAAAAAAGAGTTAGTTTTAATGACCCTTCGTATACGGCATATTTAGCAGCTAATCCTGAATACAAAAGTACTAAATTCTATTACGGGTATTCTAGTATGAGATCACCAGACTCTATTTATTCCATTGACCTTAAGAATGGTAGAAAACGTAAGCTAAAACAAGCTGAAGTAAAAGGCCCTTTTTCTCCAAGTCTTTATAAAGTTCAGAGAAAAGAAATAAAAGGCAGAGATGGAACTCTCATCCCTGTTTCTTTTGTTTACCGTAGAGATTTGTATAAGAAAGGGAAAAACCCACTTTTTGTTTACGGTTATGGGTCTTACGGGATATCCGTAGATGCAGGATTTAGCTCAACCAGACTTTCTTTGCTTGATAGAGGTTTTATTTTTGCTATTGCTCATGTAAGAGGAGGTCAAGAATTAGGTAGGCATTGGTATGAGGACGGAAAAACATTTAATAAATTGAATACTTTTCATGATTTTATTGATGTAACCAAAGGGTTATTAAAATTAGGTTTTGGCGAGAAAGGAAGAATTTATGCTGGAGGTGGAAGTGCAGGAGGTTTATTAATGGGTTCGGTAATGAATATGGAACCCAATTTGTATAACGGTATTATTTCTAATGTACCTTTTGTTGATGTTATAACAACAATGTCTGATGCCTCCATACCTTTAACAACAGGCGAATATGATGAGTGGGGTAATCCAGCTAATAAAAAAGAATTTAATTATATGATGCGATATTCACCGTATGACAATATAAGTGCTTATTCTTATCCGAGCATATTAGTAACTGCAGGATTGTGGGATTCGCAAGTTCAATATTATGAACCAGCGAAATATGTTGCGAAACTGAGAGACAACACTACTTCTACTAATCCAATTCTATTTAAAGTTAATCTATCTGCTGGACATGGTGGTGTTAGTGGAAGATTCGCAAGTTTAGAAGAAGTCGCTATGGAGTATGCTTTTCTTTTAAGATCAGATAATAATTAATGGAGAATCTAGAGGGATCTACAGACTTGAAGCGGACCGACAATAAAGTCCTTTCAATATTGATGTTCATCGTAGTGTTTGTAAGTATGGGTCAATCTGTTTATTGGCAATCAATGCCAATCATAGGAAGAGAGTTTGGATTTTCAGAAATTCAAATCAATAGTCTTGTTTCAATATCTGCGGCTATGTTTATTGTATTTACTCCCTATTGGGGAAGATTGAGTGATCGAATAGGAAGAAAGGTGGTACTGATTATGGGCCTTTCAGGATATGTTTTATCGACTTTATTATTTTGTTTCTTTGTTTCTTATGGACTAATTGGGTATCTTTCCTCCATTAACTTATTAATCATTTTGTTAATAGCCAGAATGGTAAATTCAGCACTAGGAGCGGCTTCAAGGCCTGCAACAGGGGCTTACGTAGCTGATATTACAAGTGATGAAGACCGTTCATCGGGTATGGGGAAATTTGGAGCTGCTAATAACATTGGTACCATAGCAGGACCAATTTTGGTTGGGTCATTAATTGGCATTAATTTATTTTCTGTTGATATTCAGAATTTTGGTTTGCTTACTCCTCTGTTAATTATGTCTTTTATTATGGTTGCAGCTATTATTTTTGCTTTTCTTTTTCTGCCTTCTGGCAATACAAAAATATCAAAAAACATTGGCGTCAGGCCGGTGTTAGATAAGAATCTTAAATTTCTTCTTGCTATAGGCGTTATAGTCTTTACCAGCTTTGCTATGGTTCAGTCTGTTACGGCTTACTATTTACAAGATAAATTCCTGTTAACTCTAAACGAAACAGCTAAATCTACAGCTATAGCTTTAGGATCCATGGCAGCAATGTCTATTGTTTCCCAACTTACTATAGTACAAAGGTTTAAAGGATCTCCGTTGCGTTTAATTGCATGGTCCATCCCTCTGTTTATTCTAAGTGCACTAGTGATATCACTCTCTTATGATTTTACCGGGGTTCTTGTTGGAATGAGTTTAATGGGGTTGGGCATGGGATTGGCTACGCCAGGCTATACTGCCGCCGCATCTTTAAATGCAGATCCTAATAATCAAGGAGCTGCAGTAGGCATGTCAATGGTTGCACCTGGTATAGGGTTTGCTTTAGGCCCACTTTTTAGTGGTTTTCTTTATCAAGCAAATTTAATCTTTCCTTTTTTATTTACTATCCCTCTTTTCTTGGCTGCTTTCTTTTTAATTTTTCAATTAGAGAATTAACCCACCTACAATCGTGCTATTTGTATGGCATTTAGTTTAATCACAAATTATAATTGTTTAGCTTTAACTCGCTCGGAAGCAAACCCTATTTAAGATAGTGATAGAAAAAGATAATCGTCCAGTATTTTTAAATTTGCTAGCAATAAAATTGCCAATTGTTGGCGTTGTATCAATTCTTCATCGAATATCAGGTTTTGCTCTATTTTTATGCTTTCCTTTGGTTGTGTGGTTGCTACAAGTCTCTTTAATCTCGCTTGAGTCTTTTAATCAATTACAGGGGTATTTAGTAAATAGCGTATTTTTAAAGATACTTGTTGTGATGATGGCAGTAGGATTTATTTATCATGTTCTAGCTGGTCTAAAGAAGATGCTGGCTGAATTTTTTGGGTTTGGAGAAACTTTAAAGTCAGGCCAGTTATTGTCTTGGTTAGTATTTGCTTTAAGTTTTACCTGCTCTTTTTGGTTTTTGGTCTATATCTGGTAATAAATAATGAAATTCTTAGAGTCAGGTACTAACGAGTTTTTAATTATAAGGGCATGTGCTTTGTTCATGTTCCTCTATGGTGTTTACTTGATTTACTTCGTTGTTTCTAATCCAGGTATGGATTACTTATTATGGAAATCTTTCTTTGAAGGTTTAGTTATTAAGGTTTTCTCGACCTTGTTCCTAATTTCATTTGCTGTACACACGTGGCTTGGTACTTGGGCAATAGGCTCGGACTATTTCACTCCTGCGAGATTGGGTGGGTTTAGCAAAATAGTTTATGTTTCCTATAGATTTATTTGTTTTTTAATCGTTTTAATTGTTTTTATTTGGTCTCTTATAATTATTTGGTAAAAAAAGATGAAAGTTAATGAAGTGATAAATGCAAAGGATCTTCCCGTTATGGATTTTGATGGAATTATCATTGGAGGAGGAGGAGCAGGTTTAAGAGCCTCTCTCCAGTTGGCAGAATCAGGTCTTAATACCGCTGTGATTTCTAAAGTATTCCCAACGCGATCGCATACGGTTTCAGCTCAAGGCGGAATAACATGTGCGATTCAGAGTGATGACCCCGATGATGATTGGAGATGGCATATGTTTGATACAGTTAAAGGATCTGACTACATTGGTGATCAAGAAGCCATAGAGTATATGTGTAGCGAAGGGCCTAAAGCTGTTTTTGAGTTAGAACATATGGGTTTGCCTTTTTCTAGAACTAAAGAGGGAAAAATATATCAAAGACCTTTTGGTGGTCAGTCAAAAGATTATGGTAAAGGAGGCCAAGCTACAAGAACTTGTGCCGCTGCAGATAGAACGGGTCATAGCCTTTTACATACCCTTTACCAGGCCAATCTTAAAGCAGGAACCAAGTTTTTAAACGAATGGTTTGCCATTGATATGGTCCTCAATGAAGACGGAGCCGTTGTTGGAGTTATTGCTTTTGAGATTGAGAGTGGAGAGATATTTTACATACGTTCTAAGGCTACTGTTTTAGCAACTGGAGGAGCAGGAAGGATCTATGCTTCTACAACGAATGCTTTAATTAATTCTGGTGATGGTATTGGTATGGCACTTAGAGCAGGGCTGCCAGTACAAGATATTGAAATGTGGCAATTTCATCCTACAGGAATTCATGGAGCAGGAACTTTAGTGACTGAAGGCTGTAGAGGAGAGGGTGGTTACTTAATAAATAAGGATGGTGAGAGGTTTATGGAAAGGTATGCTCCAAACACAAAAGATTTAGCAAGTCGTGATGTTGTAGCAAGATCAATGGCTTTAGAAATTCTAGAAGGGAGGGGTTGCGGACCTAAAGCAGATCATCTTTTTCTAAAATTGGATCACCTTGGACCTGAAGTTGTTCATAAAAGGTTGCCAGGAATAACGGAACTATCAAAAACTTTTGCAGGGGTTGATCCTGCTGTCCAGCCTATTCCTGTTGTCCCAACTTGTCATTACATGATGGGCGGTGTGCCAACAAATTTAAATGGGCAAGTAATAACGGTTAAAGAAGGCCAAGATACTATTATTGAAGGTTTGTATGCGGCAGGAGAGGTTGCTTGTGTATCTGTCCATGGAGGCAATCGGCTTGGAGGAAACTCTCTATTAGACTTAGTGGTCTTTGGACGGTCAGCTGGTATACATATTGAAGAATTAATGAAACAAGGTATTGAATTAAAAAAAGCTTCTTTTGATGATATCGATAAAGCTCTTGAGAGACTAAATCGTCTTAATTCTTCAACAAAAGGAGAGCAAGTACCTGTATTAAAACAAAGAATGCAGCATAATATGCAAAATAACTTTGGAGTATTTAGAAGAGAAGATTTGATGGTGAAAGGTATTGAGAAGTTAAATAATATGCGAGGTGAGGTTGAAAATATGTTCCTTCAGGATAAATCTTCTGCTTTTAATACAGCAAGAATAGAAGCGCTTGAGATGCAGAATTTATTTGAAGTCTCAGAAGCTACTGCCATAACTGCAAATGAAAGAAAAGAAAGCAGAGGTGCACATGCTAGAGATGATTATCCTGACAGAGATGACGAGGGCTGGTTAAAACATTCCATTTACTTCTCCGGAACAAAAGAAGTCAGCAAAAGAGATGTCAATAACAGGCCTAAAACGGTTCAGGCTTTTCAACCTTCAGTAAGGACTTATTAAGATGAGCGCTGTAATACCTGTTTCACATCTTCAGACTTTACGCATGAACATTTATCGTTTTAATCCTTCGATCGATGATAAGCCCTACATGCAAGACATAGATATCGAAGTTCCGACTGATAAAGACATTATGGTTTTGGATGCTTTACATCTGGCAAAAGTTAAAGATCCTTCGTTATCCTACAGAAGCTCTTGTAGGGAAGGAGTATGCGGATCTGATGGAATGAACATTAATGGAAAAAATGGTCTGGCCTGTATAATGCCTTTATCGGAAGCTATAAAAAGAAATAAATTAACACTCAGACCAATGCCAGGCTTGCCTGTTATTAGGGATTTAATTGTAGACATGAAGACGTTCTTCGATCAACTAGAGAAAGTTCAACCTTATTTAATCACCAAGAGTAAGAATCCAGAAAAAGAGAGAGTACAAAGTCCACAAGAGCGTGAATCATTAGATGGTCTTTATGAATGTATCCTTTGTGGCTGTTGTTCTACCGCCTGTCCATCTTTTTGGTGGAATCCTGATAAATTTTTAGGACCAGCAGCTCTTCTTCAGTCTTGGCGTTTTATTGCGGATTCAAGGGATGAAGCTACAGAGGAAAGACTAGATGACTTGGAAGATTCATTTAGCTTATATAGATGTCATGGAGTTATGAATTGTGTTTCTGTTTGCCCTAAAGGTTTAAATCCAACCGAAGCAATTTCTAACATTAGAAACAAACTTATCAGCAGAAAAGGGTCATAAAGGGGATTGATGGATGGCCGATCAATACGATGTAATAGTTGTTGGTCCAAGTCCAGAGAGTTCTCTTTTTATGATTCGCTTTTCTCAGTGCTTTGAGTCAAGGTATTAAAACAGAAGATATTGCATCAGTTATGCATAGAAATTTAAGTCTCTCTGAAGCTTTTCATGAAGCTGTATTGTCCGTAAAAAGAAAACAATCCATATAAAAATAGGGAAAAAAAATGAATTTACATGAGTACCAAGCAAAGCAATTACTCAGAAGTTATGGTATAGCCGTTTCAAATGGAGTTGCTTCTGATAGTGCAGAAGGTGCTAAAGAAGCGGCGCTCTCATTGGGTGGAGATCGTTGGGTTGTCAAAGTTCAAGTTCACGCGGGAGGAAGAGGTAAAGCTGGTGGAGTTGAGCTGGTTGATGATATTCAAGGTGTAGAAGATTTTGCCAATAAATGGCTAGGAAAAAACTTGGTCACTTTCCAGACAGATGAAAAGGGACAGCCAATTAACCAGATCCTTGTAGAATCTTGCTCAAATATTGCAGACGAACTTTATCTAGGAGCCGTAATTGATAGAACCTCCCAAAGGCTTGTAATGATGGCTTCCAATGAGGGCGGAGTTAATATCGAAGATGTAGCAGAGGCAACTCCAGAAAAAATTTTTAAGGTTGCTATAGATCCTGTCCAAGGTCCAAACGAGAACCAGGCTGATAAATTGTCTTCTTCTTTGGGTTTAGACGATAGGCAAAAAATACAATTCAGAGATATTTACATGGGGTTAGTACGTCTATTTTTAGAAAAAGATTTAACATTGCTTGAAATAAATCCTTTAGTGATTACCACTCAAGGTGACCTATTATGCGTCGATGCAAAAATTAATATTGATTCAAATGCACTCTATAGGCAAGAAGAACTTAGCTTGATGAGGGACCCGTCACAGGAGGATGAAAGAGAAGCAGAAGCAGCGGAATGGGACCTAAGCTATGTAGCGTTGGATGGAGACATAGGATGTATGGTCAATGGTGCTGGATTAGCCATGGGAACAATGGACATTATTAAACTCCAAGGTGGAGAGCCTGCTAATTTCTTAGACGTTGGAGGAGCTGCGGATTCGAAAAGAGTCTCAGAAGCTTTTAGGATTATACTTTCTGATTCAAATGTGAAAGCCGTCCTAATAAATATTTTTGGTGGAATCGTTAGGTGCGATGTAATAGCTGATGGAATAGTAGATGCCTTAACCCACATGGGGGTAGAAGTTCCAGTCGTGGTTCGCCTTGAAGGAAACAACGCAGAATTAGGTATAAAAAAATTAGCTAAATGTAATTTAAATATTATGACTGCAATTGGTTTAGAGCAGGCAGCTGAACTGGCTGTAAAAGCAGCAAAAGGAATTACACAATGAGCATACTGATTGATAAACATACCAAAGTGATTTGCCAAGGCTTTACCGGAGGTCAAGCTACACAACATTGTGAACAATGTATTGAATATGGTACTCAACTTGTTGGAGGTGTTACTCCCGGTAAAGGAGGCCAAGAGCATTTAGGATTACCTGTGTTTAATTCAGTATTAGATGCGGTTAAAGAGACGAATGCCACAGCCAGCATTATTTTTGTTCCGGCAAGGTTCTGTAAAGAGTCAATCTTAGAGGCTGCTGAATCTGGAATTCAGCTAATTGTTTGCATTACCGAAGGCGTCCCTACTTTAGACATGTTAGAAGTAAAAATGCGTTGTGATGATCTTGGAGTTAGATTGATTGGACCCAACTGTCCAGGAATAATTACGCCTGGTGAGTGTAAAATGGGAATAATGCCAGGAAGCATTCATTTACCAGGTAAGGTGGGTATTATTTCTAGGTCTGGCACTTTGACCTATGAAGCCGTTAAACAAACAACGGATTTTGGTTTTGGACAGAGTAGTTGTGTTGGCATAGGCGGGGATCCGATACCTGGTTCAAGTTTTATAGATATTTTGGGCATGTTCCAAGAAGACCCCGCTACAGAGGCTATAGTAATGGTGGGAGAGATAGGAGGTACGGCAGAGGAATTAGCAGCTCAGTTTATCCAAGCAAATATAACCAAGCCTGTTGTGTCCTATATAGCCGGAGTAACAGCACCAGCAGGGAAGAGAATGGGTCATGCTGGAGCAATCATAGCAGGAGGAAAAGGAACAGCTGAAGAAAAATTTAAGGCTTTAGAAGCTGCTGGGGTTTATACGGTAAAGAGTCCAGCTGATATAGGCAAAGGAGTAGCAGAACTTACAAAGTGGTAGACAAGAAAACTTTTTAACTATTAAGGTTAACAAAAAAATAAGATTATAAAGAATTAGAAACAATGATAAAAAAAGAATATAAACATCTTAGAATTGAAGATAGCGGACAGTTAATTATTTGTTATCTCTCCAATCCACCCGAACATACACTAACAGCTCACGGAATGCTTGAAATTCATGAATTCCTTGACTCGATTCAAGATAGAGAAGGTTTAAGAGTTTTAGCTTTTACAGGAGATGGAGAAGATGTGTTTATAAAGCATTATGAAGTTGCAGAATTAGCTGAAACTGCAGAGAAGAATGTAGATTCGCGCAAGGAAAATATCGTACAACAAGCTGTACCCAAAGAACTTCATAATTTCCATAAAATGCTTCTAAAACTTAGGGATTTAAATTCTATAGTTGTTGCCGGAATCAACGGCAATACTGCAGGTGGAGGTTGTGAATTTGCACTTGGTTGTGATTTGAGAGTAATGTCTGATGGCGAATTTTTTATAGGGTTACCAGAAACTTCTGTCGGAATATTACCAGGAGGAGGCGGAACACAACGTTTAGCTAGACTAATAGGAGCTTCTAGAGCTATGGACTTAATTCTTCATGCAAAATTGATGTCTAACAAGGAAGCTTTAGACTATGGTTTGATAAATAAATTACTTCCAAAAGAATCATTTAAATCAGACTTATTAGATTATTGTAAGGATTTAGCTTCACGTGCACCAATAGCACTTAGAGAAGTAAAAAAGGCAATTCATAGAGGGATGGACACTTCTTTAGAAGAAGGTCTCAGAATTGAACAAGCTGCTTTTAACACGACAATGCAATCAAATGATGCAGCAAGAGCTATGCGATCAATTCTAAATAAAAAGAAAGAAATTAATGATTCTTATGATTTTGAATGGAAAGGTAATTAGATTATTCTTCGGCTACTTTAATAACTTGTTTTCCAAAGTTTTTTCCACTTAGCACGTCCCTTAAGCCTTGTGGGGCATTTTCTAAACCTTCCGTTATTGTTTCTCGGTATTTGATCTTGCCATCCTTTATCCATTTACATAACTCTTCTGTTGCAGCTCTGTATTCTTTAAACCACTCAGTAACAACAAAAAATCTATGTTCAGGAGCCGGATCAAGTGCACCGAAAACATGAAAAGGTGTCTCTTCTTTGCTCATATCTTCAGAATTATAAGCTGAAATAAAGCCACAAATAGGGACTCTAGAACCAGGATTTAGAAGTTTTGCAACTGCTCTGCTAACTGCTCCGCCAACATTTTCAAAATAGATATCTATGCCATCTGGACAAGCAGTTTTGAGATCTTCTTCAAGGTTGCCTGCCTTGTAATCAACACAATCATCAAAACCAAGCTCATCTTTAGCGTAGGAGCACTTAACTTCGCCTCCAGCAACGCCAACTACTCTACACCCTAATATTTTACCCATTTGACCTACAACGGTTCCTACCGCTCCAGATGCTGCTGAGACTACTATAGTTTCTCCTGATTTAGGTAATCCCACTCTTAAGAGTCCGAAATAAGCTGTTCTTCCTGGCATACCTACAGTCCCAAGGTAGGTAGATAATGGGACAATGCTAGGATCTGCTTTAAATAGTTGAGGGTCTTTCTCATTTGCTACTATATAACTTTGCCACCCCTGATGAGCACAAAGGTAATCACCTTTAATATATTTATCCGACTTACTTTCCACTACTACACCAATACTTTCTCCTGTCATAGGCTCACCAAGCGCAGCAGGAGCGGCATAGGATTCTCCATCATTCATTCTGCCTCTCATATAAGGATCTATTGAAAGATAAAGAACTTTTATTAGCAGCTCTCCTTCTTTTAATTCAGGAACTTCAACCTCATTCCATTTCCAACATTCATCATCGGGCATGCCGGAAGGTCGTTTATCTAAAAGCCATTGTTGATTAATATAAGTGGTCATTTATCTCTCCTTGTTGTTCTTAATTATATTCTTATCCTGTTTCTCAACAAGATAATAAAACTCCTTTTTACCTATCTGCTTTTGCAAGAGTTTATGCCCTAAAAATTTACAAAATTTTTCTATGTCCTTTTCAGTACTTGGATCAGTGGCTAGTATCTCAATTATATCACCATGCTTAGCTTCTCTAATAGCTTTATGAAGTAGCATAATTGGTTCAGGACAAATTAAGCCTTTAGCATCTAATTTATTGATCATAAATAAAATGGTTAGTTATTTTTCTAACTCTACGCACCATTAATATAGCTGCAACACATAAGCCGCAGCATATACCAACCCACATTCCCACCGCACCCATTGGTTGGGTAATTATGCTAGTAATAGAAAGCACTACTCCTACAGGCAATCCAATACCCCAATAAGATAGAGCTAAAATCTTCATTGGACCAAGTGTGTCTTTATAGCCTCTTAAGGCACCTATAGCGCCCATGGCTAATCCATCAGCAACTTGGAAGAATGCAGCAAAAGATAAAAGAGTCACAGCCAAAGAAATAACTTTAGGGTTATTGTTTAATAGGCTGGCCATGGACTCAGCATTAAGAATAATCATCAAACTCATAAATAAGGCACAAAAAGTAGCTGCGCGTAGTGAAAAATAAGAGCTGTATTTAGCTCCTGACATATTATTGGCACCCACATTATTTCCTACCCTAACAGCGGCCGCGTTAGCAATAGACATAGGAACCATAAAAAATAAACCACCGATTGTTAGTGCAATACCATTTGCTGCAATAACTTCACTACCAAATCTACCGAGTATAATGCCTGCTCCACTAAACATACTTAGTTCTATGAAGTTTCCAAAACCAACTGGAAGACCTCCTTTTAGTATTTCCTTTAGAGTATTCAAATTAGGAAGGTCAAAATTAGAGAATAATTTTGTAGGTTCAAAAGCTTTATTAAATTTAAGGTATAAAATTAAGAGAGTAAATGATGTCCATGTTCCAATAACTGCAGACAAGCCAGCTCCTTTAGCACCCATCTCAGGAAATCCAAAATTTCCGTAAATAAAAGTATAGTTTCCAATTATTGCTATTACTAGCGTCAACACATTTAGGAAAGTAATTGGAAGGGGTCTAGTTATTCCTTCACAAAGAGATCTAAGGGGTTGGCTTAATAATATAGCTGGTAACGCGAATACAAAAAGGCTTAGATATTCTTTAGAATATTTAATAATTTCAGGGTCTACTTTGGCTAAAGTTAAAATCAAATGAGCTTGAGACAGAACTAGCATTCCTATGAAGATTATAGGTAATGAAAGCCAAATACCCTGTCTTACAAGTGGTCCAATTTCTTCGATTTTCTTAGCCCCAAAGAGTTGAGCTACCATAGGGGTAATAAAAAATAGTACGCCTCCAATTCCAACCATGACCGGAAACCAAAGGTTTCCTGCTAACATGATTCCTGCCTGAACATCGGTAGAATAATTTCCGGTTTGTATAACTGAATTAACTTGAATGAGTTGTAGAGCCAGTTGCGTCAGGAACATTGGTCCAGCTAGTTTAAAGAACAGAGACCCTTCCTTGGTCGCTCTTCTGTAAGAAGAAATATTTTCTTTGGTTATTGGCTGTTCCATTGAGGGCGCGTATCTTATCATGTCAACTTATAACTAAACGAGAGAAATTATCAGAAGAGACAACAGACCTTATTGGCTAAAAAAATTAACTGCTAGACTAGTAAGGCTCTATGTAGATCTTTATGTGGCTCCGCAGTTTGAGAACTTAGGTGAAAGGCCTACGGTTATGGGGGCAAGGTACATAGATATCTTTGGGACAAGAGTTAATGTGGGTAAATGCTCAACTCTTGTAGCTTCTTCTGATAATAATATTCACCTAACTACATGGAATCTAGGCGAATTTGATGGCGTTATTGAGATCGGGGATTATTGTTTATTAACTCCAGGAGTCAGAATTGCTGCCGCTTCAAAGATTACTATTGGCGATGGTTGTATGTTTGCTAATAGTGCTTATGTTTCTGATGCGGATTGGCATGGTATTTACAATAGAGCAGCACCCGTAGGCACAACAAAACCAATTGAATTGAAAGATAATGTCTGGGTAGGTGATCGAGCAGTAGTTGGTAAGGGCGTAACCATTGGTGAGAATAGTATTGTTGCAGCAGGAGCAGTTGTTGTAAAAGATGTACCAGAAAATGTCATTGTCGGAGGTAATCCAGCAAAGGTAATTAAAGAACTTGATAAGGATGAAGAAGCTTTTACTAGGATTGATTTATTTAAGGACCCTCAAGCATTGGAAGACTTGTACGATCATCTTGACAGAATTGATTTGGCAAATAATTCGATCTTTGGCTGGCTAAGAAGCATTCTATTGCCTACAAAAATGCAATGAAAAAATTACCTCTTTTTCTTTAAAAAAGTTCTTGCTGAATAAAACAACTAAAAAAAGACGGCCTAAAACGGGCCGTTTTTTTTTGTTCAAATTTTAAACATTTGGATCTCTCAGATATAATCTTTTAATGGCGTACGTAAATATGAAGCCTTCTGAGATCCTTAGCAGGGAACAGATAGTTGCATTAAAGGAAAAGAAAGATTGGAAGAATGTAGTTTCAATTGTTTCTAATTGGTCGCAAATTGTTATAGCGATAGCCCTTTTTTATATATTTCCACACTGGGCAACTTTTCTAATGGCTCTGATTATTATTGGCAGTAGGCAGTTTGCGCTCGCTGTTTTAGTTCATGAAGGAGCTCATAATTTACTTTTTTCAAATCAAAAAATAAACGATTGGGCCAGTCAATGGTTATGTGCATATCCTATTTTTCAAGATAATAGAGTTTATAGACCTTATCACCTTACGCATCATAGGTTTACTGAAACGGAGCAAGATCCAGATTTATCTTTGAGTGCTCCTTTTCCAATTACGAAGTTAAGTTTTGCTCGGAAAGTGCTAAGAGATTTATTGGGTATTACTGGTTTGAGGCGATACGGTAATACTTTAGCTTCCATATTTAAAACTAAATCAGATAACTACAGAGAAGGTTTAACTAAGATTTGGCATAAAATTCATGGTTTTTTTATATCTAATTTAATTATTTTTCTTCTTCTTTCGTTATTAGCCCATTGGTCTTTGTTCTTCTTACTTTGGTGGCTTCCCTCACTTACTTATTACAGTTTAATTATAAGAATAAGAAATATTGCAGAGCACGCAGTGACGCCTGGCGATAATGACTTTAATAACACCAGAACTACCAAAGCATCTCTGTTAATGAAATATTTTATGGTACCTCTTAATGTCAATTATCATTTGGAACACCATCTTTTTATTCGATGCCCTTGGTACAATCTTCCTAAAGCACACAAGATGCTTTTAGATGAAGGCTATGCTGATAAGATGTGTATAGAAAGTTCTTATAGGTCGGTTTTAAGAAAAGCAACAGGTAGATAAATAATGATTGAAGAAAAAGATAAGTCAGAAGAACTGAAAGAACAATTAACACCAGAAGAGTATTACGTAACGCAAAATAAAGGTACAGAGCCCGCTTTTTCAGGTCAATACGATGGGGTAAAAACTTCCGGTAAATATCATTGTGTTGTTTGCAATAGTGAACTTTTTAGTTCTGATACTAAATATGATTCAGGATCTGGTTGGCCAAGTTTTTGGGAGCCTTCCTCAGATTCAAGTGTTGATACTGAGGAGGATTCCTCGGCTGGAATGTTAAGAACAGAAGTGCATTGCAGTGAATGTGAAGCTCATTTAGGTCATGTATTTCCAGACGGACCTCAGCCTACTGGACTTAGATACTGTATAAATTCAGTATCTTTAGATTTAATACCATCTGATGATAATGAAGAGGCTGAAGACTGAATTCAAACAGTAACAAGAACAATCTACCTAAAAAATCTATTAAACTACTAGCAAGCAGCGGTTTAGTTAGTTTTTGGACTTTTGTTTCAAGAATTTTAGGGCTGGTAAGGGATGTCGTCCTTACAGGCCTCTTGGGAGCAGGAGTAGCTCTAGATGCATTTGTAGTTATCATGAAGATACCCAGTGTCTTCAGAAGATTATTTGCCGAAGGTGCTTTTAATCAGGCTTTCGTTCCTATTCTTTCCGAGTACAAACAAAATAAATCAGAAAAAGAGGTAAAAGATCTAATAAATCATACCTTTGCTTCTTTAAGTGTTGTTTTATTGCTAGTTACTACAATTGCTTTCTTAGCAGCGCCCATATTTGTTATGGTTTTTGCTCCTGGTTTTTACTTAGAACCGCTAAAGAAAACTTTAGCTATAGACATACTGCAAATCACTTTTCCTTATTTATTTTTCGTATCGTTGGTGGCTTTGTCTGGTTCCATAATGAATACTTATGAAAGGTTTTCTTTGCCTGCTCTAACTCCTCTATTTTATAACCTTACTTTAGTAGTGGTAGCAATTTGGATTGCACCTTCTCAAGAGGTTCCTATATATGCGATAGCTTGGGGTGTTTTTACTGCGGGATGTATCCAAGTTTTAATACAGATCAAGCCTTTAATAAAATTAGGCCTCTTACCAAGATTTCATTTAAATCTTCAGCATCCAGGAGTTAAAAGGGTTATGTTTTTAATGGTTCCTGGGATCATTGCAGGAGGTGTTAGTCAGCTCAACATGCTTGTTGATACTATATTAGCTTCTCTTCTTCCCACAGGAAGTCCAAGTTGGCTTTATGTATCTGATCGTTTAATGCAACTACCACTTGGAATATTTGCTATAGCCATTGGGACTGTTATTCTTCCAAAATTATCGTCTTTACATAGTCTTGGAAGTAAGGAAGATTTTTCAAAAACTTTGGATTGGTCTATTAGGCTAATACTCCTAGTAGGTTTACCGGCAGTAATTGGTTTAATTATGCTGTCTGAGCCTATAATAATTACCCTCTTTGAGAGAGGGGAATTCATGGCAATTGACTCAAAAAATGCTTCATTAAGCCTTGTAGCTCTTTCCCTCGGTTTACTAGCTTTTATGTTGATTAAGGTACTGATACCAGGGTTTTTTGCTAGGCAACAACCAAAAAAACCTGTTTATGTAGCTTTATTTTCAATGGTCTTAAATGCATTTCTTGCTTGGTTACTAGGTTTTCATTTAGGTTTTAATCATGTTGGATTAGCACTTGCTAGTTCTATATCAGCTTTCTTTACTATATTTTCTTTGCTATATCTCTTAAGAAGAGAAAGAATATATAACTTTGAAAAAGGTTGGTTTTTATTCTTAATAAGATTAATTTTTGCTTCCTTAATGTTGTATTTAACCGTTAGTTTTATTAATAGTGAGGTAGAAGTATGGAGAAACTATGATGAAATTGAGCGCTTCTCAAGGCTAATGCTTATCTTGGTGTCTGGTATTACAGCTTATTTTCTTGCTCTCTGGGTTTCGGGTATACGGGCTAAAGATTTAAGAAATTAATTATGTATTTGATTAGAGGAAGAAAAAATATAAGTTTATTTAGAGCTCGTAATCCAGGTGTATCTTCAATCGCTACTATAGGAAATTTTGATGGGTTACATTTAGGTCATCAAGAAATTCTTAAGAAAATGGAAAAAGAGGCTTTAGAAAACAACTGGTCTAAGATGGTTATCTTTACTGAACCTCATGCAAAAGAATTCTTTGCAGAAGTTTTAGAAAAGGATTCATTAAAACCGCCTAGAATATCTCCGTGGTCCGAGAAATTCTTAAAATTAAGTGAGCTAGGAGTAGATTACGCCTTTTTTCTAAAATTTAATTCTCAGTTAAGATTAATGACACCAGAGATTTTTATGAATCAAATCCTTCTTCAATTGGGAATAAAGAAATTAGTAATAGGAGATGATTTTAGATTTGGAGCAAACCGAGAAGGTGATTTCGAACTTCTAAAAGAATGGGGTATTAATAATAATATTGCTGTAGATAATACAGAAACCTTCTTAATAGATGGACTTAGAGTTAGTAGTTCTAGGATTAGAGAAGCTCTTTCAAATAATAATTTTAAAGAAGCAGAGAGACTCCTCGGAAGACCTTATAGTTATACTGGTAAGGTTGTCTATGGACAACAACTAGGAGTTAAATTAGGTATTCCAACAGCAAACTTATGGCTTCCAAAAAATAAACTACCTTTCGCAGGTGTTTACATTGTAAAAGTAACTCTTGAAGGCAAGGACTACGGAGGTATTGCTAATATGGGGATTAGACCTACTGTGGGTGGCAATCATCCAGTTTTAGAAGTACATCTTTTAAACTTTTCAGAGAATATTTATTCTAAAAGGCTAAAGGTTGAATTCTGTAAGAAAGTAAGAGATGAAAAGAAATTTGATGGATTAGAATCTTTAAAAGAGCAAATTATTAAAGATATTTCAACAGCTAAAGCTTATTTCGGTTAAAGTGCCAAAAATAGACTATGACAGACTATAAAGACACTTTAAATCTCCCTAAAACAGAGTTAGCTATGAAAGCTAATTTGCCTAATCGTGAGCCTAAGATGCTTGAGTATTGGGAAAGCATAGATTTAAATAAACAAATTCGCGATGCCAGAAAAGGACGCGAAAAGTTTATTCTGCATGATGGTCCTCCGTATGCAAATGGAGAGATCCATTTAGGACATTCAGTTAATAAAGTATTAAAGGATATTGTCGTCAAGTCGCAAACTCTTAATGGCAAAGATGCTCCTTATACGCCTGGTTGGGATTGCCATGGTCTGCCGATAGAACTAAATGTTGAAAAGAAAATTGGAAAAGTAGGTCATAAAGTAAGTGCTGAGGAGTTTAGAGAGGCCTGCAGGAAATATGCAACTAGCCAAATTGAGATACAGAAGAAAGATTTTAAAAGGCTAGGAATTATTGGTAACTGGCAAAAGCCTTATGTCACCATGGAATTTGCTTTTGAAGCAAATATCATAAGATCTTTGGGAGCGATAGCTGATAAAGGGTTTATACAAAGAGGTGAGAAACCAGTTCATTGGTGCGTGGATTGTTCGTCGGCATTAGCTGAAGCTGAAGTTGAGTACAAGGATAAGGTTTCAGATTCAATAGATTTTGCCTTTCCCATTGAAACGGAAATAGTTAATAAGATTTTTAAGAGTAAAGTAGAAGGGGATTCCTATGTGGCTAGTTGGACCACAACACCCTGGACGTTGCCTGGTAATTTAGCTTTAACAGTTAATAAAGATTTTGAATACTGTTTAGTTGAACTCGAAATAAATTCAGCTAAAGCAAATTATGTAATTGCCAAAGAATTAATTGGACAAACAACAGAAAGACTTGGTGTGTCAAGCTATATAACCAAAGGAATTTGTACTGGTAAAGATTTAAAAGGGCTTATTGCCAAACACCCATACTTAGAACGTGGTTCTATAATCTTAACGGGCGATCATGTAACTACTGAAGCAGGAACTGGAATTATTCATACCGCTCCTGGACATGGTCTAGAAGACTATAGTGTTGCAAGAGAAAATGGTTTAGAAGTTTTAAGCCCAGTTAAAAGCAATGGCACGTTTATGGATGATGTAGAACATGTATCCGGCATGTTTGTATTCAAATCCAATGAAACGATAATTGGTGTGTTAAGAGAAAATAAAACTCTGTTAGCTGAGGCTAAATATGAACATAGTTATCCTCATTGTTGGAGGCATAAGTCTCCTTTAATGTTTCGGGCTACTCCGCAGTGGTTTATTGGAATGTCTAATAAAGATCTACTTAAGAAAGCACAAGAATCTATAGATAAAGTTAAGTGGGAACCTTCATGGGGAAAATCCCGAATGGCCAGTATGCTAGAAAATAGACCTGACTGGTGCATATCAAGGCAGAGATCTTGGGGCGTTCCGATTCCTTTTCTTGTTCATAAAGAAACTGGTGAGTTACACCAAGATACAAAAGAAATAATTAAAAAAGTAGCTACACTGGTAGAACAAAATGGCATAGATGCTTGGCATGATTTGGATTGTTCAACCATAATCAGTGATGCAGATCAATACCATAAAATTACCGATTCTTTAGATGTATGGTTTGATTCTGGAGTTACACACGCTTGCGTTCTATATGATGAAGAGATGTCATTTCCAGCTGATCTTTATTTAGAAGGTTCCGATCAACACCGTGGATGGTTCCAATCTTCTCTCCTTACTAGTATTGCTTTGAATAATACTCCTCCATATAAATCGGTTTTAACTCATGGTTTTGTAGTTGATGCTGAGGGTAAGAAAATGTCTAAATCTATTGGTAATGTTATTTCTCCACAAAAAGTTTGGGATTCAATGGGAGCAGATGTCTTAAGGTCTTGGATAGCCTCAACAGATTACAGAAACGAAATGGTGGTATCTGATGAGATTCTTAATAGATCTTCGGATTCTTATCGCAGAATAAGGAACACCATTAGATTTCTACTAGGAAATATTAATGATTTTGATTATGACAAGAATGCTATTGAAGTAAAGAATATGACTCAGCTAGATAAGTGGATGCTGGAAAAGACAAAAAGCTTACAAGATGAAATAATTTCGGATTATGATAATTATCAGTTTCACCAAGCTTTCAAAAAAATACATAATTTTTGCACAAATGAACTTGGTGGTTTCTACTTAGATATCCTAAAAGATAGACTCTATACCAGTAAAAAAAATTCAGATGCCAGACGTTCATGTCAAACCACTCTATATTTTATCTTAGAAGCTTTAGTTAGATGGGTGTCGCCTATTTTAAGCTTTACGGCTGAAGAGGCTTGGCAGTTACATAAACCTAATTCTTCTTCTATACATCTACTTGAATGGTTTAATGGATGGAGTGACTCTTCCGCGGAACTGGCTATAACAAACGAGGAGTGGAACATGGTTCTAAATATAAGGTCTGAGGTAAATAGAGTGCTCGAAGCTTCAAGAAATAATGAAATCATCGGCTCAGCTTTAGATGCTGAAATAGACTTATTTTGTTCACCTGAAATTAAAACTGTTTTATCTAAGTTTTCTGATGAATTAAGATTTGTGTTCATAACCTCGGAAGCTCGAGTATTTGATTTTAAAGAAAAGGGGGAGGCAACAGAGTTAGAAGGTCTAAGAGTTGGTGTGCGAAAAACAAAAGAGAAGAAATGTGAACGATGTTGGCATAGTCGGGAAGAAGTTGGTCAGATAGGTAAACATCCCTCTTTGTGCGGAAGGTGTGTTGAGAATATTGAAGGAGAGGGCGAGGTTAGGCTCTATGCTTAATTATGAGTTTTTCTAGGATTTCTTTAATTTTTTTCGTTTTAGTAGGCTTAGACCAATTAAGTAAATTTCTTATAACCTCTTCTTTGATTGAAGGGTCTTCTATTGAGTTATTACCTGTCCTTAATCTCACTTTGATCTTTAATAGCGGAATAGCTTTTAGCTTATTTGATGATAATGGGGTCTGGGGAAGATGGGTCTTAGTAGGATTAGTGACCTTAGTTTTATTATACTTAGCTAGAATTCTGATAAAGGAAAAGAATTTAAGTTCTTATGAATCTTTAGCACTAGCTTTAATCCTCTGTGGAGGAGCCGGTAACCTTATAGACAGAATATTTATAGGCCAT
The DNA here is from genome assembly GCA_015660645.1 of Gammaproteobacteria bacterium. Lineage (GTDB taxonomy): Bacteria > Pseudomonadota > Gammaproteobacteria > Magnimaribacterales > Magnimaribacteraceae > CAJJAM01. The sequence continues at coordinate 8,396 of DQKS01000100.1, read as the reverse complement.
GTAGTAGATTTTATTCATGTATTTTATCAAGAGTACTCTTTCTATGTTTTTAACTTTGCAGATAGTTATATAACAATCGGGGTTACGCTTTATTTAATATATATTCTTTTTATAGGCGAAGAGAAAGAAGCTGATGCAAATTAGATTAGCAAATACTCGGGGATTTTGTGCAGGAGTAGACAGGGCTATAGAAATAGTCAGAAAAGTTCTAGAGCAAAATGGTTCTCCCATATACGTTAAGCATGAGGTAGTTCATAACAAAACAGTAGTTAACGAGCTAAAGGGTCTGGGGGCCATGTTTGTCGAAGAAATAGAAGAAGTGCCAACGGGCGAAATTGTGATCTATAGCGCTCACGGTGTATCTAAGGTAGTCCAAAAAGATTCCAAAGAAAAGCATCTAGAAGTCTATGATGCCACTTGTCCTCTAGTAAGCAAAGTCCACGCAGAAGTTATTAAATATTCAAAACTTGGTTATGAATGTATATTGATAGGTCATCAAAGTCATCCGGAAGTTGAAGGAACAATGGGTCAGTTTGACGATAGTTTTGGAGGCTCGATATATTTAGTGGAGAGTGTTGAGGATGTTCATAAATTAAAAATTAATGATCCCACTAGTCTTGCTTATGTTACTCAGACAACCTTATCTATAGACGACACACAGACAATAATGGATTCACTAAAAAGAAGGTTTCCTGACATTCATGATCCTAAGACAAACGATATCTGCTATGCAACGCAAAACCGACAGGACTCTGTCAAACAACTAGCCTTGGAATGCGATATTGTTTTGGTAATTGGTTCTATTAATAGTTCAAATTCAAATAGATTAAAGGAGATAGCTGAACGATGTGGCGTTGAATCATATCTTATAGATTCTTCAGAGGACTTAGACCACAAATGGCTTGAAGGCAAGACGGAAGTTGGGATCACTTCGGGTGCATCAGCACCAGAGCATCTTGTGAAAGAATTGGTTTCATTATTGCAAAATAAGTATAACTGCTCATTATTTGGTGAAGAGGAAAGGGCTGATGAGGGAATTTTCTTTAGATTGCCAAAGGGTTTAAGAAATGGTTAAAACCCTTTTAGTTTTTCTTGCAATATATTAAGAACTTCTATAAGTTTTATTGGTCTTAGCTTATATATAAAGAGATAAAATCTATGAAATATTTATTAACATCAATTATTGTTTTTACATCATTCTCAATTATGTCTGACCCCAGAGAAATGATAATGGGCTTGAAGAAAATGGATAGAGATGGGAATAGGGCTATTAGCTTTAAAGAGTACAGTCATAAACCCCAAAAACTTTTTCAACACATGGACTCAGATTCAAATGGAGTTCTTACTTACTCTGAATTTTCTATAAATAAATTAAGACCGCCCAAAAGAAATAAAAATGACCACTTCAGCTTTCTAGATATAAACGATGATCAGAAAGTATCGAAGGAAGAATTTGTATCTAAAGCAAACAAGCGACCTAGACCTAAAAGAATGCCTAAATCAAATGAACATGGTGATAAGAGGGTTGTTTCAGAAAAAATATTCTCAAAATTAGACATTAATCAAGACGGCATTCTGGATGAGAAAGAATTATCTGTTGCTAAAGAAGTAGCGCCAAAAGTAGCAAAAGACCATGCATTTCAAAAATTGAATACAGATGGAAATGAAAATATTACAAGAGAAGAATTCCTTGCTCGTGCGAGAGAAACTTTTTCTAGAATGGATTCTAATTCCAACGGAGCTATAGAGCGAAACGAAATCAAAGAGCTCATGAAGAATAACAAGAAGAAGTTTAAGAAGCAGGGCAAGCCTTTTATCATGCAGAAAGATAGAAAGCATGATAGGTAGGCAGTATTGTCTGAAATTGTAAATCATTTAATATCTTCTGCAGAATTCAGAGAATCACTAAATTGCTCTGAAAGACCTTCAGGTGCTGATGTAACCCTGCTAGTAATTCATAATATTAGTTTACCGCCTGGTCACTTTGGAGGAATTTATATAAGTGACTTTTTTCAAAATAAGCTTGATGTATCTGCAGACCAGTATTTCGAAGAAATAAAAAACTTAAAAGTTTCTAGCCATTTATTGATTGATAGGTTTGGCAAAGTCATACAGTTTGTCCCTTTTAATAAAAGTGCATGGCATGCAGGAATTTCTTTTTTTAAAGGACAAGAAAACTGTAATGATTTTTCTATAGGCATAGAAATGGAAGGATCAGATTCTACTGAATATACAAACGAACAATACGAGAGCCTCAAAGAGTTAACACTCTCTTTAATGAAGGCTTATCCTAAGATAGAACTAGAAAGCATTGTAGGTCATTCTGATATAGCTCCAGGAAGAAAAACTGACCCTGGAGAATTTTTTGATTGGGCCAGGTATAAATCAGACCTAGCTTAGTCAAGTCTGATCCCAAAGTATTTCACCTTCATCAGAATCAATATTAATTTTTCTTGCTAACACGAAAAGAAGATCAGAGAGTCTGTTCATGTAAATAATACAACTTTTGTTTATTGATTCATTTTCTCTTGCTAATATTAGGGATCTTTCCGCTCTTCTGCACACAGTTCTTGCAATGTGAATTTTCGAAGAATCTTTATGGCCTCCAGGAAGTATGAAATTGTCTAAGTCAGGTAAACCTTTATTCAGATGGTCAATCTTTTCTTCTAACCACTCTATTTTTTTCTTATCAAAATCAACATCTGAACGCATGGCCATAGAGCCTCCAATATCAAAGAGATCATTCTGTATTCTTCTTAATAATTCCACTTCTTTCTTTAAATGCGACGACGAAGCTAATAACCCAATCCATGAATTTAATTCGTCTACTTCCCCTATGGCATTTACTAGATTACTAGATTTTGAAAGACGTGATCCATCACCCATTCCGGTTGAGCCACCATCCCCCCTTTTTGTAGTTACTTTTGTTATTCTTTTTGACAAAATTTACCTCAAATTGTATACAACCTTTAACCATAAAGATCTGCCTTGGTGAAGATAATAGCCATTAGCTGTAGCAGCTGTAAAATAGTCTTTATCAGCTAGGTTTTCTATCTTTACTGATAAGCTTAGCTTTTCAGTTAGATTCTTTTTAGAGTTTATGTTAATTAATGCATAACCAGGAAGAGATATATCTCCAAAATCTTTTCTTTTATCAAAAGTTGATACATTAAAATTAAGTTGATATCCAGACATATTCTTACTAAGGCTTAGGCTTGCTGATTGTTTTGACCTTCTCAACAATTGGTTTTGATTCTGGTCTTGAGGATTCTGTCTTCTTAGCATTAGGCTTCCATCTACAAAATTATTTCTCCATTTATATCTGAGTTCAACTCCAGAATTTAATGCTTCTTCGATATTATTTAAAACATAATCGGCGTAATTAAAATTAATAAGATTTAAAGTATCTCTAGAGAACCCAACAATTTTAAAAGAACTATTCCTATTCCTTGTACTTAAGCCTATTTCGTGACTTTTAGATACTTCTGGAAGTAGTTTCTCATTTGAACCAAAGCCGTATAGCTCCGAGCTATTGGGTGATCTAAAGGCCGTACCAGAACTTATATTAAGAGACCAGTTTTTAGTTAATTCATGTAGAAATCCCATGTTCCAAGAGAACTGTTTTCCGTAGAGATCATGGTCTGATTCTCTTGCTGAAGCAATCCAAGAATTTTTATTTTTTATCCATTCTATGGTTCCAAAAAAGGCTTTAGTTCTAAGATCTTTTTGGAAACTTATTCCGTAGCTTGAATAATCTACTTCTTCATGTTCCGATTCAAAACCAACCGAATAAGCAAACATTTGGTTTAATTTTTTATTGATTAATAGTTCGTAAGATTGCCTTTCTGTCTGAGTATGATCAAGCATGCCGAGATAGTTAGGGTTGTTTTGATTAATTAAATCTTCTGATGAATTAATATCAAATAAGATGTAATAACCACGATTAGTTTTAAATCTAAGATCAGTTGCAAAGGCCTGATTATTATAAGTTTGAGAAACAGGGGTGCCAAAGACTAAGTACTCTGTATTACCTTTTGAAGTCCATAAAGAGAAAGAAATATCTAAATCTTTATAACCATAGCTGATATCTCCAGCTACACTTTTATTATCGTAGCCTCTATTGAGTTTTGAATTGCTCAAACTAGGGAATCCATTTGTAGCACTATTCAACACCATTATATTTGCTGAAGTTTTCTCTCTCAATAGGTTTCCTCGAAGATATTCCTTGCGGTAATTATCTGGTCCAATCCCAAATCCTATGGAGACAGAATCTTTTAGAGTTTCATCTTTAGTAGATATGCTAATTACTCCGCCAATAGCTTGAGAGCCATGGATTGAAGAAAAAGGGCCTGAGCCAATTTCAATTTTAGAAATAAGATCTGTATCTAGATTGTAGATAGAAGCTCCACCAGCTGTAGATGGATTTATCTTTACACCATTAATCTTGACCAAGCTTTGGTTACTATTTGATCCTCTTAGGAAAAAAGAGGCTACTTGTCCTGGCCCTCCGTTACTGCTTGTATCAATCGCCAGGTGATTGCTAAGAATATTCAATACACTTGATGGTTGGAGAATTTCCAAATCTAGCTTAGAAATAATATCTACTGTCGCAGGAACTTTATAATTTTCCTTAGGTAGTTTTGAAACCACGCTAATAACCTCGTCATAGGGACTTTCATCAGAAAAAGTAAAAGAGGCATAAAGAAAAAGAAACAAACCTAAGTTCATTTTATTCATAAAATTACCCTTCGTAATTAATATTAATATTTAATTTAACGGCCGGTATCCGGGCTTAAGAAGTTAATCTTGTTTAATTGTTAGCGTCTTCCCATTTTCACAGTGACATGTGCTAAAAATTCTTCTATTTACCGTTGCGAGGGCAGCACTGGATTTATAAAAAGTCTTCACCAGTTTCCCGTTTAACCAAAATTTCTTTTGGCACCGTTTGGTATATTATAATGTATGAAGATTAAAAGAATAAAATTCTTTTTTTGCGAGTCTGTTAAGCCTAAACTTAGCTTAGTAATTAACTTTAGGATAAAAATATGGCTTCTTTTGATATAAAGTCTGAATTAGATTCTCATGAAATCTCTAATGCTGTAGATCAAGCAAACAGAGTATTAAAAAATAGGTTTGATTTTAAAGATAGCGGAGCTGAATTTGAATTAAATAATAAGGAGATAAACCTTAAAGCTAAAGAGGAATTCCAGATCTATCAAATGGCTCCAATCTTAAATGAGTCTTTAGCAAAGAGAGGAATAGATTTAAAGAGCTTAAAGCAAGGTGACGTTGATTTGGCCATGGGTTCAGCTAGACAATTAATCACTCTAAGGGAGGGAATTGATAAGGAATTAGCAAAGAAGATAACAACCTTGGTCAAGCAATCAAAGATCAAGGTACAAGCTTCTATTCAAGGAGATAGCGTTAGAATAAATGGAAAAAAAAGAGACGAGCTTCAGGAAGTCATACAAAAAGTTAAAGACCAGAATTATGACATGCCTTTACAGTTTGTTAATTTTAGAGACTAACAAACTTTAAAATGACTACTTGGAAAGCCTCTGTTCTTGGTTATTTCCAACCTAGGCTAGTTACTGTCTTATTTCTAGGGTTCTGCTCAGGGTTGCCTTTCGGCATGTTAATAGATCCACTTAACTTTTGGTTGTCCGAGTCTGATATTAGTCGAACCACTATAGGATTATTGTCTTGGGTTACTTTAACTTATACTTTGAAAGCAATTTGGTCGCCCTTTGTAGATAGGTTTCAAATACCTATATTTTCTAAGTCTTTAGGCCAGAGACGCAGTTGGTTAATTGTTAGCCAATCAATGGTTGCTATTGCTTTATTTGGCATGGCTTTTTCCGATCCAACTGATTCATTATACGTGTTGATTCTATTTGCATTGTTGGTAGGTTTTTCTTCTGCAACTCAAGATATATGCATTGACGCAATGAGAATTGAATTAGTATCAGCGCAAGAACTTGGAGAGGCTTCTGCGATGTACCAAGGTGGATGGAGGTTGGCCTTCTTACTTACTCAAGTTGTCACTTTTATTATTGCAAGCTTTTTTGACTGGTCCACAGCTTACATAGCAGCAGCTTTTCTAATGATTTTGGTTATTTATGCCTCTTTAATTAAAGTGCCTGAGCCAGAAAGAGTTGTTAAAGAATATATCTCCATCTTTAATCAACCGACTGTTTGGTTTAGAGATTCTTACCTTGAACCATTTAGAGACCTATACGTCAGATGGCAAGGTCAATTTTTGTTTATTGTGCTTCTTGTAATCACATATAGGTTTAGCGATATTGTTCTTGGTCCAATGGCCATGCCTTTTTATAGAGAAACAGGTTTTTCAAAAGAAGAAGTTGCTTTGATAACAAATGCTTTTGGTTTGGTCGTAACCGTATTAGGAATATTTTTTGGCGGCTTGATGATCTATAGGTTTACTTTGATGAAGACTCTTTTTACAGGTGCTTTGCTCGTTTGTGTAACGAATCTAGCTTTTGCATCGTTAGATGTTATTGGCCATGATTTAACCGCTTTAACGGTTGTGATAGCTTTAGATAACTTTAGTCAGGGTCTTGCAGGTACAGCTTTGATAGCATACCTGTCCTCACTGACTAGCTATAATTTTACGGCAACTCAATATGCTCTACTTTTTTTGTTAGCAACGCTTCCTGCAAAATTATTGGCAGGAGGATCAGGTGCAGTGGTTGATTCGATAGGTTATTTTAATTTCTTTATTTATGCTTCTTCAATGGGTATTCCGGCCATTATTTTGAGCTTTTATTTACAATCTAGGCAGACTAGATCTTGATATTTTTATATAGAATCATTTTTATTTTCTTAGCTGCATTAATTTTCTTTTTGGCAGTCGTTGAAATTAAGCAGGATGGTCCTGACATCCCGTACTTAGATAAATTAATACATTTTTTAGCCTTCTTTCTTTTGATGACTCTTTTGGACTTATCTACTACCAGGCCTTTAGAAGTTCATTTGGGTCTTATTTTATGCATATTTTTGTTTGCTTTAGGAATTGAAATTATTCAGTACAATTTACCCTATAGGTCAGCTGAGCTATTTGACCTATTGGCAGACCTCTTAGGAATGGTTGTTTATTTTGTTTTCATCCCAAGAATAAAGATATGAAATATTTATTACCTACTTTTATAGTTTTACCTATATTAGAAATGTATGTCTTGATAAGTGTTGGGAGCAATATTGGAGCCTTTAATACTATTTTATTAGTTTTATTAACCGCATTAATAGGTTTTGCCTTGTTACGAGTTCAAGGTTTTAGGACATTAATAAATGCAAGAAATAAACTAGGAATGGCTCAACTCCCAGCTGAAGAAATGATTACTGGTATTTTTCTCGCTATTGGAGGAGCTTTGTTGCTTACGCCTGGATTTATCACAGATCTTTTTGGGTTATTATGTTTAGTACCAGTAACCAGGAGATTCTTGCTTAAAATTGCCTTAACCAACTTAACAGGCTTTGGGGTTGTAAATGAAACCAAAGGTGCGGTGAAAAAAGATTGGATTGAAGGTGAATTTGATAAAGATAAGTAATTTTCATTAAAGGGTTGAATTTTATTTATTTAACCCAAAATTAGTAATAGTTAATAAGTTTTAAAGATTGGTCATTGACCTTAGGGGATTCTGAATTAGAATGGCGGATCTTTTAACGTAAGTGTTAATTGAATTAATAAAATATTGGAGATAGCAGGATGAAATTTAGACCATTGGGAGATCGCGTTTTAGTAAGACGCACTGATGAAGAACAAACCTCTGAAGGTGGAATCGTTCTTCCTGGATCAGCAGCAGAAAAACCTTCACAAGGTGAAGTTCTTGCGGTTGGACCTGGTAAAAGTTTAGAAAATGGTGAAACACAGGCTGTAGCAGTTAAAGAGGGCGACTTAGTAGTCTTCGGTCAATATGCAGGAAGCAACACTATAAAAGTAGATGGCGATGAATTGGTTGTTCTTAATGAACAAGATATTCTCGGCGTACTTGATAAATAATTTAATAAAGAGAGGAGTTTATAATGGCAAAAGAAGTCAAATTTAGTGATTCTGCACGTCAAAGTATGTTAGCCGGTGTTAACATTCTTTCAGATGCAGTTAAAGTTACATTAGGTCCAAAAGGACGTAATGTAATTCTTGATAAATCATTTGGTGCACCAACTGTAACTAAAGACGGAGTATCCGTTGCTAAAGAAATAGAGTTAAGAGATAAGTTCGAAAACATGGGAGCTCAAATGGTAAAAACCGTAGCTTCACAAACTTCGGATGAAGCTGGTGACGGAACAACTACGGCAACTGTTTTAGCACAATCTATCGTAAATGAAGGATTAAAATCAGTTGCAGCAGGATTCAATCCTATGGATCTTAAACGAGG
>DQKS01000093.1 GCA_015660645.1 Gammaproteobacteria bacterium | reverse complement strand
GGGTGACCACTTTTTGCTCTCTCTACGGCATCCATTGCAAGAACCCTCAGTGCATTTGCAAGCTGCGTTTTGGAATTTCTTTTTACCATAATGAAGTAGCCTTATTGTTGAGCTTTATAAAAGGCATTTTCGCCGATAAGAAAATGTGTGTATATAGCGAAGTCCATAAAATCTTAAAAATTAGTAAAAAATAGCTCTAAAAGGTTAGAATGCGCTCTTTTTTAAGGAAATATAATGTCTGAATATAAGATTTTTACATCTGAGTCAGTTTCTGAAGGACATCCCGATAAAATGGCAGATCAGATCTCCGATGCAGTTTTAGATGCAATGCTAAGAGATGACCCTGAATCAAGGGTAGCCTGTGAGACACTAATAAAAGATAACTTGGTTGTGTTAGCGGGAGAAATTACGAGTTCTTCTACACCAGATTTAGAATCAATCACTAGAAAAGTGATCACTGATATAGGTTATGACGACATAGCGACCGGAACAGACGGAGCTACTTGTAAAGTCATGAATGTAATAGGTAAACAATCTCAAGATATTGCACAAGGTGTAAACGAAGGAGAAGGAGAGGATTTAAATCAGGGAGCGGGAGATCAAGGCTTGATGTTTGGTTATGCCACAAACGAGACTGAAGTTTTGATGCCAGCTCCAATAACATATTCGCACCGACTGGTTGAGCGGCAAGCTTTTATAAGAAAATCTGGGAAACTAGCCTGGTTAAGACCTGACGCTAAAAGCCAGGTGAGTTTTGTCTACGGAGAAGATGGAGTGCCTGAATCTATATCTGCTGTAGTCCTGTCAACTCAACACGACCCAGATGTTTCTCAGGCTGATCTAAAAGAAGGGGTTATGGAAGAAATAGTCAAACCTATTCTTCCTTCGAACTGGCTTACGCAAGATACAAAATATTTCATCAACCCTACTGGGAAATTTGTTATTGGGGGGCCTGCTGGAGATTGTGGTTTAACCGGAAGAAAGATTATTGTTGATACCTATGGGGGTATGGCCAGACATGGGGGCGGTGCTTTTTCTGGTAAAGACCCTTCGAAAGTAGACCGTTCGGCCGCTTATGCAGGAAGATATGTAGCCAAAAATATTGTGGCCTCTGGACTTGCAGACAGGTGTGAAATACAAGTTTCTTATGCTATTGGAGTTGCTGAACCAACTTCTATTAGTGTTAATACTTTTGGAACATCAAAAATATCTGAAGAAAAAATATCAAATCTTATTAGAGAATATTTTGATCTTAGGCCAAGACAATTAATAAACATGCTCGACCTAAAGAGACCAATATATCAAGCTACTGCTGCCTATGGTCATTTTGGAAGAGAAGAAGAAGCCTTTACATGGGAAAAAACCGATAAAGTTGAAGCCCTCCAATCTTAATTAAATAAAAAAATAAAAATGGAAAAAAATAACCAAGATTTTAAAGTAGCCGACATATCTTTAGCAGAATGGGGCAGGAAAGAAATTGTAATAGCTCAGTCTGAAATGCCAGCTTTGATGAAGCTAAGAGAGCGTTACGGTAATGAGAAACCTCTGAAAGATGCAAAGGTGCTAGGTTGTATTCATATGACCATACAAACTGCCGTGCTAATAGAAACGCTTGTCGTTCTTGGAGCAGAAGTAAGGTGGTCAGGTTGTAATATATTCTCTACTCAAGATCATGCTGCTGCTGCAATAGCAGCTGCTGGCATACCTGTTTTTGCCTGGAAAGGTCAAACAGACGAAGAATTTGATTGGTGTATTGAGCAAACAATCTTAAAAGACGGTTCGCCGTGGGAGGCCAACATGATCTTAGATGACGGTGGGGACTTAACAGCAATGGCCCATACTAAGTATCCAGAAATATTAAACAATATTCATGGAATCACCGAAGAAACTACTACAGGAGTTGTTCGACTTCATGAAATGATAGCGAATAATCAACTAAAAGTTCCTGCTATAAACGTAAATGATTCAGTGACAAAATCAAAAAATGATAACAAATATGGTACTCGACACAGCTTAAATGATGGAATAAAAAGAGGAACAGACATGTTCTTAGCTGGAAGAAAGGCTCTTGTTATAGGTTATGGAGATGTTGGCAAAGGATCAGCACAAAGTCTGAAGCAAGAAGGCATGATAGTTAGAGTTACGGAGATTGATCCCATTTGTGCCATGCAAGCTTGTATGGATGGATATGAAGTTGTTTCACCTTACATAGATGGAATTAATAAGGATAATGAAGAATCTATTAATAAAACATTACTGGCAGACACTGACCTAGTTGTCACTGCAACAGGCAATTACAAAGTTTGTGATAAACACATGCTTAAAGCCCTTAAAAAAGGAGCGGTTGTTTGCAATATTGGACATTTTGACACAGAGATTGACACTGCATTTATGAGAGAAGAATGGGCCTGGGAAGAAGTAAAACCGCAGGTACATAAAATCTTCAAAGACACCAAGGCGGGAGATACTCCTGATCTGGAAAGCAAGGATTATTTAATCCTTCTTTCAGAAGGCAGGCTGGTTAATCTAGGAAATGCCACTGGGCATCCCTCAAGAATCATGGATGGTTCTTTTGCCAACCAAGTTCTTGCCCAAATGCATCTGTACGAAAAGAAATTTGCAAACATTAACGATGAAGAGGTTAAGAAAGAACTTATCACAGTTGAAGTTCTACCCAAAAAATTAGATGAAGAGGTAGCAGGTTATATGGTTGAAGGGTTTGGCGGTGTAATGACAAAACTATCGGATCAACAATCAGACTATATAAACGTCCCAAATGAAGGACCTTTTAAAACAGAAATTTATAAATATTAGGTTGTAAGCATTATGGAAATAAACTCCAAAACAATAAGTTTTGAGTTTTTTCCTCCCAAGACAGACTTGGGAAAAGAGAAACTCATATCCCTTACAAAAAATTTAGAAGACTTATCGCCAGAGTACTTCTCCGTTACCTTTGGGGCTGGAGGGACGACTCAAGAAGGTACTCTCAATACTTGTCTAGCTATAAAAGAAAGTACGGATATTGATCCTTGCCCTCATATTTCTGGGGTTGGCTCTACAAAACAAGAAATAAAATCCATACTTGATGCTTATGTGCGAGCTGGTTTTAAAAGACTTGTTGTGTTGAGAGGAGATCTGCCTTCTGGAGTAGGAGGGTATAGTGAGTTCCCTTACGCAAATGAGCTAGTTGAGTTTATTAAAAATTCTTACAATAACCAATTTCATATTGAAGTTGGTGCTTACCCTGAAGTACACCCTCAAGCACTAAGCGCCGACAAAGACTTTGAACATTTTACTAATAAAGTTAAGGCAGGTGCCGATGGAGCTATTACTCAGTTTTTCTTTCTAGCCGAAGCTTATTATGATTTTGCTGACAGGTGTGAAAAGGCAAATTTAAACATACCTATTACTCCGGGCTTAATAACCATAACTAATAAAGACTCCCTGATCAGAATGGCAGGTAACTGTGGAGCTAAGATACCGAATAAAATTATTGAAGATTTAGAAAAACTAAATGAAAAAGATGTTGTTAAATATGGAATAGAGTTTTTAACCTATCTAAGCAATGATTTACTCGCCTTTGGTGCGCCTGGAATACATTTCTATACAATAAACCAATTAGAGCCTACAAAAACTATAGTAGAATCTTTGAGGTCAGAATAATGAGTAATAAATCTACAACTAACCCGTTGTGGGGCGCCAGGTTCTCACAAGGTGCCGGCGCAATAACACAAAACTACACAAGCTCCGTGGATGTTGATAAAAGATTGTATAAAGAAGATATAGCGGGCTCTTTGGCCTATGCATTGGCATTGAAAGAAGCAAAAGTCATATCTGCGAAAGACTATTTGAAGATCAGCAAAGGACTTAAATCTATTTTATTAGAAATAGAATCTGGAAAGTTTGAATGGAAACATGAACTTGAAGATGTGCACATGAACATAGAGTCTGCTTTATTTAAAAAAGCAGGAAATGCAGCTAAAAAACTACACACCGGAAGATCTAGGAACGATCAGATCTCTACCGATCTTAGGCTACATCTTGATTCTACTATTTCCGAAATACTGACTCTTATTAACCAAGCCCAAAAGTCTATTGTAAAAAAAGCAAAAAAGCATGCTGAAGATATCATGCCTGGCTTTACCCACATGCAAATTGCTCAACCTATAACTTTTGGCCATCACTTAATGTCTTGGTTTGAAATGCTTGATAGGGACTTTTCTAGATTCTCCGACTCTCAAAAAAGGATGAGTGTAATGCCATTGGGTTCTGCTGCCCTTGCAGGTAGTAGATTTAAAGTAGACAGGGCTATGCTAGCAAAAAGATTAAACTTTAAAGGCATATCTAATAATTCAATAGATGCAGTGAGTGATAGAGACTTTGCTATGGAGTTTACTGCTAATGCGAGCATATTAGGAGTTCATCTATCTAGAATCTGTGAAGAATTAGTCTTGTGGTCTTCTTCTCAATTTAATTACGTACAACTCTCAGACGAATTCTGTACGGGCTCTTCTATAATGCCGCAAAAGAAAAACCCGGATGTTGCCGAACTCATAAGAGGAGGTTCTTCAAAAACCATTGCCAGCCTAATGGGAATATTGTCATTAATGAAAAATCAACCTTTGGCTTACAACCGAGACATGCAAGAAGATAAAAGTTTTATATTTGATGCAGCTGATTACTGCACAACCAGTCTTGAGATTTTCTCTCTCATGGTAACTAGCATAAATGCCAATACAAAAAAGATGAGGCTTGACTGTAATATCGGGCAAATAACGGCAACTGACTTGGCAGACTACCTGGTTGAAAAGGATGTGCCGTTTAGAAAAGCCCATGAAGTGGTAGGAAGAATTGTAAAACATGCAGAAAGCAAAGGACTCCAAATTTTTGATTTATCAACCAATGAACTAAGAAAATTTTCAAAGGTTATAACCGACGATGTAAAAATATATCTGGACCCATCTCAAGCCGTAAAGGCTAGAAATCTTGTAGGTGGCACAGCACCAGTCCAAGTAAAAAGGCAAATCGAAAGGGCTGTAAAAATTCTAAATAAAAGAAAGTAAATGCTTAGTTCAACGCTTAAAATTGTTGTATTTACACTAGTGTGTATTGCCTTTCTTGATGGATGTGGTCAAAAAGGACCTCTGTATCTCCCCATAGACACATATAATGCGCCTCATGAAAGGGTTTAATAGAAACAATGGAGAGCTATTTCTAGACGATATTCTGTTATCTGATTTAGCGGTTTCTTATGGAACTCCAACTTACGTTTATTCTGCCTCGCTGATTCGGTCTAGATTCCTCGAATACAAAGATGCATTAAGGCAGGACGATAAAGTTTGCTTCTCCGTTAAATCTAACTCTAATATCAATATTCTAAAACTCTTAAATGAAATGGGGTCTGGATTTGATGTGGTATCCGGTAACGAACTTAGAAGGTGCCTTTTAGCAGGCGCCGACCCAAAAAACATAGTGTTTTCTGGAGTAGGGAAAACTAAAGCAGAGATCCAACTCGCTCTGAAAGAAAATATCTTTTCTATCAACATAGAATCTGAGAATGAACTTAATAGAATTATAGAGATAGCGAAAGAGATGGGAGTGGAGGCAAATTGTGCCATTAGAGTTAATCCTGATATTTCTGCAGAATCTCATCCTTATATTGAGACAGGCTTAAAAACTTCTAAATTTGGAGTAACAAAAGAAGTTGCATTAAATATGTCTCAAAAAATTAGAACCAGTGAGAATATAAACCTTATAGGGTTGGCTTGTCATATTGGCTCTCAAATAATAAAACCTGAATTAATCCTTGATAGCCTGGAACATTTAATTCATTTAGCAGATGAAGTTAATAGGGATCTAAACACTGTTACTTTTCTTGATATTGGGGGCGGTCTTGGTATTACTTATAAAGACGAAGAAAGAGCAAACCCTTCTGAAATTATCAGCCAAACCCTAAACAGGTTGGGTGATTTAAACTTTGATCTAATTCTTGAACCTGGTAGGTCCATTATAGGCAATGCCGGTGTGCTCTTAACCCAAGTTGAATACATCAAAGAAACTGAAAATTTAAATTTTGCCATCATAGATGCAGGAATGAATGACTTGATGAGACCTTCTCTCTACTCCTCCTGGCATAATGTCTCCACCCTGGACTCTAAAGAACTTGAAGAAAAAATCTATCAAGTGGTTGGGCCGGTGTGCGAAAGTGCGGATAGTTTAGCAAAAGATAGGGCACTTAAAGTTGAAGAAGGATCGCTTTTGGCAATTCATGATGTAGGTGCTTATGGGTACGTTATGTCCTCTAATTACAACACCAGACTTAGACCTCCTGAAATCTTGATTGAAGGCTCGACGGTCCAAGTAATTAAAAGAAGAGAGAGTTTTAAAGAACTTGTTTCATTGGAAACCAACAACAATGGAACTTGAAGCACACAAGCTATCTGGTCTAGGTAATATAGTAGTTATTGTTGATTTAATAAGGCAAGACGGGGTCATTCATCAAGAACAAATTTTAAAAATTATATCTGAAGAGCAAGTCAGCTTTGATCAACTTATTACAATTGAACCTCCCGAAGATCCAGAACTTCATTTAAAAGCAAGAATTTTTAATACCGATGGCTCTGAAGCAAAAAACTGTATTAATGGTGCCAGATGTTTAGCAAAGTATGTCATTGATAGTGGCCTGCTCCCACACGAAAAGTTCTCCGTAAGTACTTTAGGTGGAATCTGGAACTTGCAGGAAGCCTCAAATGGATGTTATTCAGCAAAGATCTCTCCACCAAATTTTACATTAGGCCGAGAAAACTTGCCGCAAGCTAACTTCGAAAATATTATATCTTTAACTACTGCTAAGGCGGATATTGATATTTATTTTCTGAACATCGGCAATCCTCATGCTATTTGCTTTGTAGAGGAGATAACAAACTTCCCCTTGCCGGAGGTGGGTGCTGAACTTCAAGGTTCTAACTGGTTCCCTGAAGGTATTAACTTTGGTATTGCTAAAACTTTATCTCCAGACAAAATTGAATTAAGAGTATTCGAAAGGGGTGTAGGAGAAACTTTGGCTTGTGGAAGCGGAGCGTGTGCTGCAGTAGTTGCTGGGAATGAGTTGAATCTCCTTAACCGAAGTGTTGAAGTTAGATTCACAGAAGGTTCTTTACAAGTAGAGTACACCAAAGATACTGGGGAGTTGCTTGCAATTGGAAAAGCAAATTATATAAATCAATTGTCTTTAGAAATATGAGTCAAAAAAACCTTACTAACAAGCAAGTACAAGAATTCCTATTGCTAAATCCGGACTTTCTAAGCAAGAATCCAGAAGTCCTTAAATCGTTAGAAGTCATCCATGATGCCGGTGGGGCGGTTTCTTTAATTCAGAGACAAGTAGAAATTCTGAGAGATAATTACAACTCAACTACCAACAACCTATTAAATCTATTAACAATTGCTAAAAATAATGAAGACATCTTCGGGTTAACCAAACAACTAATCGTAGAGTTGATCGACTGTCAAGATGCTACTGAAATTGTAACTAAAACTGAACAAGCTTTCGAAAAAAAGTTTGATGCTAACAAATGCCAGCTCTTGTTTTTTAAAGAACAAAAATACTTACCCAGAGGACGTTATAGAAAATTGAAGTTAGCACATAAGAACTTTGGTGACTTATATAATACGAAAGACATTTATTGTGGCCCCTTATCTAAAGAACAGGCACAATTCATATTCGGAAAATCAGCAAAGATTATTGAGTGTGCATTGGTCCCTCTAAGAAATTCGGAGTGCCCAGGTGTTTTAGCCTTAGGATCAAATACAAAAGGAAAATACGACTCCACAAAAGATACCCTTTTCCTGGACTTCGCGGCAGAAGTAATTAACAAGTTGATTGAAAAATCTAATAAGTAAATGCTCCAAATTCAAATTAACCAATTTCTTTCTCACTTAGAAATTGTTAAACAACTTTCTTTTCATACCCTAGATAGTTATAAAAGAGATCTGCAAAAGTTTAAAAACTATATAGATGAACAAGAAGTTTCGAGCTGGCTTAAGGTCAGCGAACATGATGTAAGAAGCTATGTGAACAAAGAGAGAAGGCGAGGTTTAAACCCCAGAAGTCTTCAGAGACTACTTTCTTCAATAAGAAGTTTCTTTAATTACCTAGCTGATGAAGGGCTAATAAGTACAAACCCTGCTCATGGTATAAGTTCTCCAAAAGCGGCCAAACTACTTCCTAAAGCAATGGACACAGACCTAGTACAAAGACTTTTAGATTTCAAACCAAAAGGCATTATTGAAATAAGGGATAAGGCGATGGCTGAATTCCTTTATTCTTCTGGTCTAAGGCTAGCAGAACTTTGCAACTTAGACTTAACCAGTATTTCTATAAAAGAAAGAAGTTGCAGGGTTGTTGGTAAGGGAAATAAAACAAGAGATCTGCCCATAGGAAGAAAAGCTATTCAAGCAATTAGAGACTGGTTGGTACATAGAAGTGAATTTATAAAAGAACCTGATATTAATAGGGAAAAAGCCCTTTTTCTTAACAATAAAGGTAAAAGAATATCGCCAAGATCCGTACAACTTAGACTGGCAAAATTGAGCAAAATGAGAGGACTACCTTCTGTTAATCCTCACATGCTAAGACATTCTTTTGCGAGTCATATTTTAGAATCCAGTGGAGATCTAAGGGCAGTTCAAGAAATGTTAGGCCATTCAGATATTGGAACTACACAAATTTACACCAAATTAGATTTTCAACACTTATCAAAAGTTTATGATAAATCGCATCCAAGAGCTAAAAAAACAGATAAATAAACATGATAAAAGCCATTTCGTTCGACTTAGATGATACCTTGTGGCCAATCATGCCAACGATCCTAAATGCAGAGAGAAAAACTAATAGCTGGATAAAAGACAACTACCCTGGCGCGGCTTCACTTATAAATACCAAAGATATTTTTGCTATAAGAGATAAGCTTGTTTCTAAAAATCCTAATCTAGTGAATCAACTTTCTGAGCTAAGAAGACTCTCATTTGTAGAGCTTGGTTTATTAGCAGGATACTCTCGAGAAGGTGCCGAAACAATGGCAATCGAGTCTTTTAAAATATTTTTTACAGCCAGAAATGAAGTTAAGCTTTATGAGGGAGTTGAAGAAACTTTAGAGGAGTTAAAAAAGGAATATTCCTTGGGTGTTATCACTAACGGCAATGCTGACTTAGAAAAAATAGGAATTGATCATTATTTTAATTTCTCTTTTTCTTCGTCTGATCTAAATGCTAGCAAACCAGATCCTGTCATGTTTGAGGCTGCTACAAAACACACTGGTCTTGATGCACACGAAATATGTCACGTAGGAGATCACCCAATCAATGACGTGAAGGCAAGTCTAGATTTCGGCATGAAATCTATTTGGTACAATGGAAATAAGTCAGAATGGCCTCTCTCAGACATTCAAGTTCTGGAAGTTAAATATTGGTCAGATTTAAAAGAGGCCGTACAAACTTTCTAAAGACTATCGAGCATGTGTTGAACGGCTGATGATAATTCATCTTCAGAACAATCCATACACATTCCCTTTGGGGGCATGCCGTTGAGTCCATTTTTGACCGACATTGTTAAAGCCGCTATACCTTTATCCGGCCTTACACCCCAAGTAGAAGCATCAGCAAATTTTGGTGCGCCTGCTAGTCCAATACTATGACAAGTCGTACAAGCATTTACATAAATCTCTTCTCCAGTCCTTAAGGCAGAGCTAATTGGAGCAGCTGCAGCAACTGCATTCGCACAGTCCTGTCCTTGAATACAGACAGATCCTACTGGTGCAATTCTTTTCTTGATAGCCTCTTCAGCTTCTGAAGAATTAATTCCCAAAACAAAGAAAACTGCTAAGAAAGTAATTAAAATTTTTGAATGACTCATATATCTTTAAATTGTTAAAGTTAGGCGACGGCATTATAAATGAAGATAGAACTACAGTCTTCATTCAATTGGTTAAAAAGCAGCTATACCTGTTTGGGTTCTTCCTAAGATAAGAGCATGAATGTCGTTCGTGCCTTCATAGGTATTTACCACTTCAAGATTTACCATGTGTCGCATAATAGGGTATTCTTCTGATATACCATTAGCACCCAACATGTCTCGAGATTGACGAGCTATTTCTAAAGCCTTGCCGGTTGAATTCCTTTTAATTAAGGAAATTAATTCCGGTGCTATATTTCCTTCATCCATTAATTGGCCTGCCCTAAAACATCCCTGCAAACCAAGTGCGATGTCAGTTTGCATATCGGCAAGCTTTAATTGAATAAGTTGATTAGCTCCTAGAGGCTTATTAAACTGCTTTCTATCCATAACGTAGTCTCTAGATGTTATCCAACAAGTCTCTGCTGCTCCCAAAGCTCCCCAAGCTATTCCATAGCGTGCGTTATTTAAACAGCTAAAAGGGCCTTTTAAACCTTCAACTTCTGGAAGAAGCTGCTCCTCAGTTACAAAAACATCCTCCATTACAATCTGTCCAGTTATTGAAGCTCTTAAGGCAAGTTTTCCTTCAATTTTTGGTGCACTTAAACCTTCCATGCCTTTTTCTAATATAAAACCTTTTATAATCCCATCATCATTTTTAGCCCATATTACAAACACATCTGCTATTGGGCTGTTGGAAATCCACATCTTAGCTCCAGAAAGGGAGTAACCACCTTCTACTGATTTTGCTCGTGTTATTAATCCACCTGCATCAGACCCATAGTCTGGCTCGGTTAGACCAAAACACCCTATCAACTCTCCGGACGCAAGCTTGGGAAGGTATTTTTTACGCTGAGCTTCTGTGCCAAAGGCATAAATGGGGTACATGACTAGAGAAGACTGAACACTCATCATCGATCTATATCCTGAATCCACTCTTTCGATTTCCCTGGCTATCAATCCATAACTCATGTAGTCCACACCGGGGCAATCGTATCCCTCAATGGTTGAACCTAATAAACCAAGAGAACCCATCTCTTGAAATATGGCAGGATCAGTTTCTTCATTTCTAAAAGCCTCCCTAACCCTCGGTAATAACTTTCCTTGAGCATACTGATGCGCTGTATCGCGGATCAAGCGTTGATCTGCGGTTAACTGCTGATCTAATAAAAATGGATCTTTCCAGTTCAATGCTTGCCATTTGTTCTTAGCGGCCATTATTACTCCATGTGTCTCTAAAAGAGGTAGGGAATAATAGCAGGAGCTCTCAATTAATAAAATACAACTATGAAGTTCTATATAATCCATGAATAGGGCTAGTAGTTCAGCACGGATAGAACGTCTGCCTCCGGAGCAGAAGGTCACAGGTTCAAATCCTGTCTAGCCCACCAATTTTATTCAATCTGAATCAGATATTATTTGGTAAAGGTATCTAATATTCTCAGAAGATGGAGCATGAACTTCAGCTGCAAAATCTAATCTATTTTTTTTATCAAGGTCTAACGGGATAGCCCTGTTGATTGGGGAACCGTCTACCTCATAATCAAAATCTGAAATTTGATTGCCTGTTACCCATGCAAATTGAGTTGTAGAATCTTTTTTGAAAGTGCCCGTTCCGTCGTTTATATAAATATTCATCCCTGGGCATTGGGATGGAGAATTGGCTGCTGTTTGATCAAAGATATCTAAATCTCCATCCCCTTCATAATCACGAAGAAATAATGCCCCTTCTCCATGTGTAATGCATTCTACATTTACAGAGGGATCATCGCTGTTTAAAGATCTTGGTTGCTCTCCCATTTTAGAGAGGCTTTCATCGGTAAAATACCCCAGTCCATCATTAATAAAGATTTGAATAAATCGACCTACATAATAAGGAGTTGATCTTGTAGTTCCAACAACAATATCTTTATCTCCATCGGAATCTATATCTTCTGCAGCAGCATAATTAAATTTCGTTCTACCACTGCCAAAATAACCCTCTGTTAAGGTCTGCATTTCCCAGTATTTTACTGGTTTATTTATATCACTCATTAAAATTTCTGGCAAAGGAGGGTCTGTATTTTCCTCATCATCATTCCAAAATATCACTATCTCTGCCAAACCATCTCCATTAAAATCTTCCAATAAAGAAGACATAGGGTACTGATATTTTTGGTAGTTTTGCTTCCAAACCTCCGGAAGTTTTTCAGTATCATCTGTAAAGCTAATACCTTTGTTGTTTATAAATAATTTTCTACCGGAGAGAATATCAGGATACCCGTCGCCATTTACATCTCCAGAAGAAGCATCATGAGCCGATAGCCCATCATTGCCTTCAATAATTGAAGAAGCATCCACCATTACCCCAGTATCTGATATTAAAAGAACATGGGAATCTCCCTTAAAATACCATGTTCCATCAGAATTTCTTTTGTGTAATCCGCTTGTACCTGCAAAAATATCATCAATACCGTCTTGATTAAAATCATCTACTAATACCCTGTAATTCATCATCCTCTCTGGTGGTAGTCTGTCAAAAAAGAAGTCATGATCTTTTATTAATCTACCTTTTTGATCATTCAGGTAGATCTCTATAGTACTTTTTGTTGTTTCTCTTTCTAAGGTATGAGGAAAAACTGCCCAACTAACTACTAAATCTTCGTAACCATCTCCATTGAAATCTCCGTAATTTGAATTGTGCATATCGTGCGTGAAAGTACCATCTTGCTCTGAACAATCATTTACCGTCGGATAGCACAAAGTTTGGGTGTAACTTTCATTAGTATGAATGGCTTCAAAAGAAAAGTTAAACACTGAATAATCTTCTGAAATATAGTTCTCAGTATGATTCTGGCTCAAAGTAGTAAAGTGAGGAAGATTATGTTTGTAAGACACTATTGAAAGGGTGTCAACTTTTGAAACCACATTGCCTTCAAGATCCGTAACTTTAATTAAAAATTCTATTTGTCTTTCTATGGGAGATACTGGCGTCAGCACCACCAAGGTATTTCCAGAAACTGATAGCAGCTCGAGTTCTTCCGAAATGAATTCTATTTTTGATATAGATCTATTAGATGAGATGAATATTTCTACCTCTGAATAATCATATGAGGTTTCTGGAGATGTGATTTCTAAAGAAAATAAAGGTGGCTCTACATTCTCTGAATTACTTCCACAAGAAAATAGAAAACTCAGAAGAATTACATAAATATTATTTTTTAGATTATTAATAATTTGTTGAAAGGAATAAAATTATATTCCTAATAGTACTTTTCTATTAATATCTTAACAATATACTGCTGTTATAAAGAGGATTTTTATGGAACATGATTTAATAATTAAGAATGGGGAAATTATTGACGGCACCGGCGCAAAAACCACACACGGCGATATTGCTATAGATGATGGAGTTATAACTGAAATAGGTGAACTTTCTTCTCCACAAGCAAAAGAGGAGATTGACGCTGATGGAATGGCTGTGACTCCTGGATTTGTTGATATACATACTCATCTAGATGCACAAATAGGCTGGGATCCTGAATTAAGACCAGTTAGCCAACACGGAGTGACGACAGCCTTAATGGGGAATTGTGGAGTAACTTTTGCTCCTTGCAAACCAGAAGATCGTGAATTAATAGCTCACATGATGCAAACCGTGGAAGACATACCCAAAGAAGCTATTTTGGGAGGCCTACCATGGGATTGGGAAGATTACGGAGGCTATCTGAATTCTATAGAGAACCTTGATTTAGGAATCAATGTAGCAGGAATGGTTGGCCACGCAGCAGTTAGGTATTACGTTATGGGAGAAAGATCTGTAGAAGAAATGGCTACTGATGAAGAGATAGCACAAATGGCAGAAATAGTTGGTGTATCTATGGATGCTGGAGCTGTTGGTTTCTCTACGAATAGATACCCTCCTCATGTAGGGCCTGATGGTAGATCCATACCTGGAACTTACGCAGCAGCAAAAGAATTAATTGAAATAGCTAAAGTGGTAGGTGAAAAAAAAGGCCTTATGCAAAATGTACTTGATTTTGGAGGAGAGCCAGACTTCTCCAGGCAATTACTTAAAGATCTAGCAGCAACAACTAAGGAAAGAATTTTATTTAGTATGGCGGCTGGACCCGACAAAGGTTCGGGTAAAAGATTATGTAATATGATTGATGAGCTTTGTAGTGATGGAGGAGATATTACTGCTATCTCGATGCCCAGATCTTCAGGTTTTATGTTCGGCTTGCAATCATCATTGCCTTTTTCCGGAGAAACGTGGGATGCTATTAGAAAGCTTGACTTAGACGGCAGGCTCTCTGCCATAAGAGATAGTGTAACAAGAAGTAAACTTATTAAAGAAGCTTCTTCTTCAAAAGAATCTCTTCCTTATAACCTTGTGTTTTGGCTTGGCGATGGCGAGACACCGAATTATACAGCCGGCAAGGAAAGCTGTATTGCCAACATGTCAAAAGAGAGAAGTATTCATCCATCAGAACTGTTTCTAAATTTATCAGATGAGTCAGATGGAAAAACCTTATTCAATTACAGAATGTTTAATCAAAATCTTGAAGAGGCTGGTGAAATGTTTAAGAGTAAGAGAATTTTTCCAGGGCTTGGTGATGCAGGAGCTCACGTTTCACAAATCTGCGATGCAGGCTGGGCAACTTTTGTTTTGTCTCATTGGGTTAGAAAAGCAGGGATATATTCTCTAGAAGAAGGTATAAGGAGAATAACTTCAGCACCAGCAAGAATAGTTGGTATCAAGGATAGAGGCTTACTTGAGGTAGGTAAAAAAGCTGACATCAATATTTTTGATCCCGCGACAGTAAGTGAATTGCAGCCAGAAATAGCCCATGACTTTCCTGGAGGCGCACCAAGATATGTTCAGGGCTCCAAGGGTTATAAAGCTACTGTAGTGAACGGAAAAATAAATTTCCTTGATGGAGAGATGACGGGTGTTGCTAATGGCGAAGTCCTAAGACATGTTTCTTAAATAGCCAGCTTCTTATTACTTAGATAAAAAAGTAGCCCAATCATCAATAGGACGTCTATTAGTCCTAAGTTTATTTATGACTGCCTCCTCGTCTTGATAGCCTATAGACATGCCACAGAAAAGCATCATCTCTTCAGGCGCCTCCACAAAAGAGGTAATACTCTCCTGTTTCAAAGACCAAGCTTCTTGAGCGCAAGTATCTAAGCCAGCCTCTCTGGCTAGTAACATAAAGGTCTGCAAGAACATTCCTAGATCAGACCACTGCGGCAATCCCATTTGTCTATCTACAAAGCAGAAGAAAGCAGAAGGGGCTCCAAAGAATTCATAATTTTTAAGCATTTGTTTAACCCTGCTCTCTTTATCCTCTCTTTCTATGTTCAATAAAGAATACATTTGTTCGCCAACTTCGTATCGCGAAGTTCTGTACGGCTCGGTTAAGTTCTCAGGATAAATTGGATAAGCAGGGGTTTCGGGTTCGCTCCAATTTTTTTGAAACTCTAAAAAAGAATCCATAGTTTTATTATTAATGACATAAACCTTCCACGGCTGTAAGTTACCTCCAGATGCAGCCCGGGATGATTTCTCTAAAAGTTCTTTAATAATTTCATCAGACACGGACTTATCCAAATAAGCTCTTATAGATTGTCTAGATAGAACTGCTTCAGTTACATCCATTTAATGTCTCCTTACTATCCAAGTTCTTCTTCTGCTCTTTGCTTAGCCCATTTGTAATTAGCTTTGCCATTAGGAGCTCTCATAACCTCATCTACAAACAAGACTTGTTTAGGCAATTTATATCCGGCTAAGTGCTCTCTGGTAAATCCTATCAAATCCTGTTCTGATATTTCCTTATCGTCTTGATAAGATGCCAAGGCGACAACTCTTTGACCAAATCTATCGTCTTTAAGCCCCACAACCAAGCAATCATATATTTCAGGATGTCTTTTAACGGCTTCTTCTACTTCTTCTGGATAAACCTTCTCACCAGCAGTGTTAATGCAGTTACTGCCCCGCCCCAAAAGAGTAATTGTTCCATCTGCTTCTACAAGAGCATAGTCTCCCGGAAAGCTGTACCTGACTCCTTCAAACTCTTTAAAGGTTTCTGCCGATTTTTTTTCATCTTTGAAATAACCCTGAGGAACAAGGCCGCTTGTGCCAATTTTTCCCATTTTTCCAGAGCCTGGCTCTACATGTTCTCCTTCATCGGTTATAACTATCACGCCAGGGTTTATGGTAAATTTAGCAGTTCCAGGTGACTCGTCTCTAGAAGAGACGGAAGAGCCCATACCGCCTTCTGTAGACCCCATGGCATCTATCAGTACCATTTCGTGGTGTTTTAAGAGGCCCTCCTTAACTTCTGCACTCCACATAACTCCACTAGATATGATGGTATTCACGCTCTCTAAATTATAAGGGCTATTCTCAGCCTTTGCTTTGTCCAAAGCATCCATCATAGGTTTAGCAAAAGCATCTCCTACTATCACTATATTATTTACTTTAGTTCTTTCAACTTCTTTAAATAAGAAGTCAGGGTCAAATCCCAATTGAGGCATAGTAACTACACGTCCACCTACTAAGTGAGGTATTAAAGCACCCAACCACATACCCGTTCCATGCATTAAAGGACAGGCAGGGATGCTAACGGTGAGGCTTTCTTCTTCTGATATTCTTAAGACTTCTTTAGAAATATTTTCAATTTCTATCTTTTCTTGAATGGGTATCATACCCCAGGCTCCAGCAGTATTAAACATTGCGCCTAGATGACCTCCGTGGGTATACATCACTCCTTTAGGCATACCTGTAGTTCCGCCTGTATAGAGCATGTAGATATTGTCCTCAGACCTTTCAAATCTCTCCATTGGTTCATTAGAAGATATTATTTGCTCATAATTTTCAGCGCATTCTAATTGTGGAGTTCCGTCATCTACTTGTATAAAAACCTTAACTTTATCTAACTTGTCTTTTATGGATTCTATTTGTTGTGCATAACAACCCTGGAAAAAAACTGCTTCGGAATCCGAATTATCTAAAAGGTAAATCAGTTCTTCTTCCTTGTAGCGATAATTCACATTGATGGGTACTCCTGCTACCTTAAAAACGCTATATTGAGCTTCTAAAAACTCATTAGAGTTGTGCAAATACAGACCAACTTTAGAATCACTCCCTAAGCCATAAGAAGTTAAAAGTGTGGCAAGCCTAGCAGCTCTGTCATCGTACTCTTTCCAGGTTCTTATATTTTCTCCACAAACTACAGCTATCTCGTTTGGGATAGCATCCGCATTCTTTTCAAATACTGTTGCATAATGAGCTTCCATAAAATCTCCTTAAATTATTTATTAGGCATCCAACTACCGTGAGCTCCGTAAGGAATTCTTTGCGGAAGATAAACTTCGGCCACAGGCTGGGACTCAAAATCCCTGGAATCTATAATCACGAGCTTTGACTTTCTTGTATCTCTTTCATGAACAAAAGACATCACCCATCCTTCGTCTTCTTCTGAAACGTCGCTGCAGGGTGCAAAAACTGGTTCTCCACCGGCTATATTATTTCCCAAATCGTGGTCTATTCTTAATCCAGTTTCTAACTGGTACTTATAGAAATGATTCCCAAAAGTAAGAGACTCTACATCTGTTTCTATTTGTAACGAGTAGCCAAAGCTTGATTTGAGACCTACCCTTCTATCATCTATTCTTGGAAAATCACAAGCTCCATCATCCATTTGTTCTTCTTTAACATGCCCTGTTTTAAGATCAATCGTCCACCTCCAAAGCCTAGCAACAGTAGATTCACCTCCATAAATATCTTGAAAACCTCCTACCATTGCTTCTTGTTGCCTAGATACATATAAAATAATTTTTTCATCTTCTTCAAAAGAATTAAAAGAATGAAAGACATAACAAGGATCTATTTCAAACCACTTTATGTCCTTATTGCCACCATCCCTTGGCATAACACCAAGTCTTGCACCGCACTCTGGTTTAAAACCAAAAGGAGAGCCTGTAGTTACGGCAAGGTCCATATCAGAAACTATAGGTAAATCCATAAAAATAACGTGATTCCTTGTTATGCTCCAATCGTGCATCATAACGGGTCTAGGAATTTCTATAGGTTCAGATTGAATCAACTGGCCAGTATCATCAACCCTGTAATAATTTAAAAAAGGTTCCCCCATCATAGAGTAAGAGAAAAAAAACATTTCACCTGTTTCTGGACAAATCTTTGGATGGGCCGTCATTGCACCCTTGAGCTTTCCTGCAAAGTCATATGCACCTATGGTGTTTAAATCTTTATCTACCTCCCAAGGGAGGTGAGCCTCTTCTAAAGCTAGCACTTTCCCAGCGTGTTCAACTATATGCGTATTAGCAGGCGAAGCAGTCAAATCACCAAAAGAGCTGATTACATCTAAATCTTTTTCTAAATAGGGCGTAACCACATACCTATTCTTGTAACTAGCCTTGCCATTTTCTAGATACAAACCGTGAAGCATCCCATTGCCAAAAAACCAGTGATCACTATGACCTGATTTCGGATTCATTCCATTCCTTAAAAATAGGCCATTAAGATCCTTTGGTATCTCTCCTTTTATTTCTAAATTCAATTCAGAAATTTCTTTATCTACAGGCGCCCAGTTTCCTTGTAAATGCCAGAGTAAATCTTTTTTTGTATTTTTCCCCGCTATATCTCCCATATCACTCCTCACATATTTTTTTTATTAAGGATTTATAACAAATTTAGATATATTTAGTAGTACTTTCTTAATAATCTATCTCATCTTCTTGATGATATCTATTTAGAGTATTTACCCAGCTTAATTATTGGACTACTTGAAGTCATCAGGATCCATACCTGCTAACAGCAATCTTTTTTCCATAGACTTAACTACCGGTAGGTCAACCATCTTGCCATTAACCGTTAAAGCGCCTTCGGAAGAACCTGAGAATGCAATCAAAATATCTTTTGCCTCTTCTATTTCTTCAGCTGAAGGAAGAAAAGCATCAAGCACATGATCTATTTGTGTAGGATGAATTACTGCCTTGCCATTAAAGCCTAATTTGCTCGAAAGATGTGATTCTTGTTTTAGTCTTTCCGGAGAAGCAATATCCATAAAAGGGCTATCAATCGTAAATAAATTATTTATTGCTCCCTCAAGAATAACTTTTGAACGATGAAACAGCAAAGAATCCCAAGACATATCTGAACCAAGACTTGCGCTCAGATCTGCTCCTCCAAGAGCTATCCCGACAACCCGATCACTCTCTGCTAATAACGCTAGATTTTTTATGGCCAGCGGCGTTTCTATCAACAAAACAATATTTAACTTGGGTAAATCTACCAATGCGACGGGGTCCTCAATCTTAGGCAACACCAGGGCATCAAATATATCTAGGTTTTTTGAAAACAAAGATAAATCAGCTTGACCTTCTTCTGAATCCAAACTATTAATTCGGACTAAAATAGAAATATTTAACTTATTCTCTTTTAGATAATTGTAAAGTGAATTTCTTGAAGCTTCCTTATCTTCAAATACCACGGAATCTTCAAGATCAAAGATTATACAATCAGCATTGGATGTTAAAATTTTTGGTATCCAATCTAACTTATTAGCGGGTATAAAAATTGGGCAAACAGGGAACTTCAAGGGTGGCTTTTAGTTAGTTAAATACTTTCTTTCTTTTTCTATTAAAAAATTAACTGCATCCAATATCTCATGGGTACCTAAATCTCTTGAAGCCGATACTCTATACTTTCCATTAACAATAAGGGTAGGAACTCCAGTGATGTTCCATAGTTTCATTCTTTGGTCTGCTTGTTTGACAGCACTTTTCACTCCAAACGAAGATGCTACAGATTTATATTTTTCTCTTTCTATCCCAAAGCCTTTAAAATAATATTCCAACTCTGTGTTCCCTGTTAAACTTCTCCCTTCAGTTTGAATAGTCTTAAAGGCTGCAGGAACTAATTGCTTGTCAATTCCCAAAGCTCTTGCTGTATAAAACATTCTTGCATGGATCTTGAGGATCTCATTCCAAGTAGCATGCGATTTCCAAAAATCTATATCCTTAGGTAAATCTTGTTTCCACTTAGTTAAATAAGACTCTAATGCGTAACAATGATTACACCCAAACCAAAAAACTTCTACTACCTCTATTTTGCTACTATCGCGGACAGACGAAGGTTTATTCAGTAATTCGTAATGAACTCCTTCTTTATATTTTTCTTCTAGCTCTTCTTCCAGTGTACCGGCTTCATTTTCTGAGCAAGAAAAAACCCCAAGGAGTATAAAAGGGGATAGGAATTTAAGAATTTTTAAGTTCATAATAATAAATTAATGAAGACCATTTATAAAACTTGAAAGAGCGTCTATTTCAACATCGTCTAGCTTATAGGCAATAGCCATCATCATTTGTGAAGATTCATCATTGTTTCTTTCGCCAGTTCTATAATTCTTAAGAGCCTTCGCAATATAGTCTGATTGCTGTCCGCTTAAAAGAGGATAGCCGGCTGGGCTATTGCCCTTGCCCTTTGGCGAATGGCATGCAGTACAGGCAGGCACACCCTTCTCTAAACTCCCTGAATAATAAAGCTTTCTTCCCAATTCAACTTTATCTGATGCAGCTTGACCAATAGCATTATTTTGCGAAGCATAAAAAGCAGCTATATCCTCTAAATCTTCTTGAGAAAAATTGTCCAAGGATCCTATCATTTCAGTTATAGGTCTTTTGCCGCTTTTTATATGCTGCAATTGCCTGACCAAATAGTTAACATTCTGTCCTGCCAATGACGGCCAAAGCCCTACCATGCTATTACCATCTTGGCCGTGACAAGCAGCACAGGTAGCTACTTTATCTTTTCCTGAATCTGCGTTACCAGCCCCAATTGTAACAAGTGAAGCCGCTAAAATAATTAATAATCTTAATCTCATTAGTGAAAAATTTGTAAAATTGATGTGATGCGCAAAGATTATATACTAACCTAAGAAAGCATTCTGCAATTTAAGAGAGACATGACAGCTAAAGATACGTTTACTAATGCAATGTTTATTGGAAGCTTTCCTTCGCATAAGGGTTTGCCAGAAGACTTAGGCGATGAAATAGCATTTTGTGGCAGATCAAACTCTGGAAAGTCTAGTGTAATTAATGCATTAACCAACAATAAAAAACTTGCGAAAACCAGTAAAACACCAGGAAGAACACAATCAATCAACCTTTTTTGCCTAAAGAATAACGAAAATAAGCGCCTTATTGATCTTCCTGGCTACGGCTACGCAAAAGTATCTAAATCCACAAGGACTGAATGGGGTTTGATTATTGATGAATATTTAAACTCTCGGAAGTCTTTAAAGGGTTTAGTTGTCATTATGGATATAAGGCATCCCTTCAAAGATTCCGATAAAATTCTTATCAATTGGAGTAAAAAAACAAAAACTCCTCTCTTAGTAATTCTTAACAAAGCAGACAAGTTATCAAAGAACCAGTCCCGTATTGAGCTTGAAAAATCAAAGAAACTTATAAAAGAAATCTCCATTGATTTTGAAATTATGGCCTTCTCGTCAAAAGACCTAAACGGATTAAATGAACTTCACAAATCTTTGGAGAGACTTCTTTTGTTGTAAAAAAGCTCCAAGTCTATTGGGGATAAACTTAGAGCTTTCCTTGCTTTATTTTGTTCATTAGAAAATGTTCTAACTCACATATCTACGACACCCAGTTTTCAAAAAAGTTCAAATTAATATTCTTTTTTAAAATTTAATTGAATAGTAAGTTAAAATTTTACAGACAAACTAGGGAACAAAATTAGATTGATGGCTATAACAGAAAATCTAGAAGAAAAAGATCCAATTATTCTTGTTGATGGTTCTTCTTATCTTTACCGGGCTTATCATGCCTTGCCGCCACTATTAACAAGCAACAACCAGCCAACTGGGGCAATAAAAGGTGTAATTAGCATGATTAAGAGAATCTTAATTGATCATCCAAATAGCCCTGTAGCAGTTATTTTTGACGCGAAGGGGAAAACCTTTCGTCATGAAATGTATAAAGAATATAAGGCCAACAGGCCTCCGATGCCAACGGACCTTGTAGAGCAAATAGAACCTATTCATAAAATTATAGAACTAATGGGTATTAAGCTTATAGCCATAACTGGTGTAGAGGCCGATGATGTAATTGGAACATTAGCAGACCAAGCCAGGCAAAAAGAATTAGATACTGTAATTTCTACAGGCGATAAAGACATGACTCAACTAGTTTGTAAAAACGTTAAAGTTGTTAACACAATGACAGGTGAATTGTTAGATGGGAAAGGAGTGCAAGAAAAATTTGGCGTTCCTCCTGAGCTTATAATAGATTATCTTGCCTTAATCGGAGATACTTCCGATAACGTCCCCGGGGTAGAAAAAGTAGGGCCGAAGACAGCTGTAAAATGGCTTACCGAATATAAAAATCTTGATGGCATTGTTAAGAATTCAAAAAATATATCAGGGAAAGTTGGAGAAAATCTAAGGTCAGGTTTAAACCAGCTTGCTCTTTCAAAAGAACTTGTGACGATAAAAAGAGACGTTGATTTAAACGTAACTATTGAAGACTTAAAAGTACAGCCAACCGACGAAATAGGATTAAATGAAATTTATAAGAAACTGGAATTTAAAAGTTGGCTCAACAAAATGGAAAGCGAACCGGAGATAAAAAACTCAAAGATTAAGGTTGATTATAAATTAATACTTAATGAAAAAGACCTAGATAAATGGATAAAAAAAGCTGAGAAAGCCAAAACAGTTGCTATAGACACAGAAACAACTGGTCTCGATTATATGGATGCAAAATTGGTAGGTATATCTATATCAACGAAACCTGGCGAAGCGGCTTATATTCCCTTTGGTCATGAGAAACAAGAAGGGGTAGAACAGCTACCAGAAAAAATTGTACTAGACAGGCTTAAACCTTTGCTTGAAAAAAGTGAAAAGAAGATCGTAGGACAAAATTTAAAATTTGACCGGAATATTCTTTCGCAAAACGGGATAAATCTTGGCTCTATAAAGCAAGACACGATGTTGATGAGTTATGTTTTAGATGCTTCGGCAACAAGACATAACCTCGATGCTTTGGCTAAATTTTATCTAAACTATAAAACCACTACTTTTGAAGAAGTTGCAGGAAAAGGAGTCAAACAAATTACTTTTGATCAAGTGCCTCTAAAGCAGGCTGGAGATTATGCCGCTGAAGATGCAGATATAACTCTCCGGCTATATGAAAAGCTAAATCCGTTACTAAAAAAACAAATTTCATTAAAGAAATTAGCTGAAGATATTGAAATTCCTCTAATTAACGTTCTTTCCGACATGGAACAAACGGGCACATTGGTTAATTCGAAAGTTCTAAAAGCACAATCTAAAGACTTGGGAGAAAGACTTATTAAATTAGAAAAGGAAGCTTATGAAATCGCTGGAGAAGAATTTAATCTAGGGTCAACAAAGCAATTAAGAGAAATTTTCTTTGAAAAATTTGAATACCCTGTAATTAAAAAAACTCCAGGAGGACAGCCCTCCACTGACGAAAATGTTCTTCAGCAATTAGCAGATGATTACGATCTTCCGAAAGTTCTTTTAGAACACAGAACGCTTAACAAATTAAAATCTACTTATACTGATAAACTACCAGATCAAATCTCTAATAATACTGGCAGAGTGCATACTTCTTTCCATCAAGCTGTTACCACAACAGGAAGACTTTCCTCCTCTGATCCTAACCTACAGAATATACCTATTAGGACAGAAGACGGGAGAAGGATAAGGCAGGCCTTCGAGGCTTCAAAAAACAAAGAATTAATCTCAGCGGACTATTCACAAATAGAATTAAGAATTATGGCCCACCTTTCTGAAGATAAAGGTCTTGTTGCTGCTTTCAACAACAACGAAGACATTCATAGCTTAACGGCAAGTGAAGTATTTTCTATTAATCAAGACGCGGTTACTCAGGATTTAAGAAGAAATGCCAAAGCCATAAACTTTGGCCTAATCTATGGAATCTCTGCCTTCGGTTTAGGCAAACAATTAAACATAAATAGGAATCTGGCAGCAGAATATATGGCAATGTATTTCGCAAAGTATCCTGGCGTTAAAGATTATATGGAAGCTATTAAGCAATCAGCTAGGGATCTTGGTTATGTAGAAACTTTATTTGGAAGAAGGCTTTATCTAAGAGATATAAATGCAGGCAATGGAATAAGAAGGCAAGCGGCGGAGAGAGCAGCTATCAATGCTCCGGTTCAAGGCACTGCAGCTGACATTATGAAAATAGCTATGATTAATACGCACTCAGCCTTAAAGGAAGCTAATTTAGATGCAAAAATGACCTTGCAAGTACACGATGAATTAATAATTGAATCCTCTCCTAAAGAAACAAAGTTAGTTGTAGAGATCGTTAAAAAATCTATGTCTAAAGCAGCTAAACTAAGTGTCCCGCTGGAAGTAGATATAGGAATTGGAAAAAATTGGGACCAAGCTCACTAATGAATCTTTTATTTAAAAACCCTAGAAGGGTTTATATGTTAATGGTTGGCTACAGCATAGGACTCATGGCCATAGCTCTTTTTTTTCAATATTCCCTTTTATTGAAGCCATGTATGCTTTGTTATCTGCAAAGATTTGCAGCTATTCTTGTTGGATTGATTGGTTTTATCGGATTTATACATAACTCAAAAAAAATTATTTTCTTTAAAACGTATTTAGGAATGTCTATTGTTTCTATCTTGTTGGGCATTGGGCTTTCAATTAGACAACTTTACTTGCAAAGTCTCCCTGTAGAATTAGTCCCAAGTTGTCTACCTGATATGGGGTATTTGCTTGATTCCCTCCCTTTCTTTGAGGTCCTTTTAATGGCTATTCAAGGCGATGGAAATTGTGCGGAAGTCCTATGGAATTTTCTGGGTATAAGCATACCCGGCTGGACGTTGATTGGCTTTCTTGTAGTTCTTGCTTATTTGCTGAAAGCACTCCATATTGTTAATGGAATTCATTCTCAAAAACTTTATAGATAATCTATAATGACGCACTTAAAATCTAATCGCTTCACGCTTAACTTAAATGACTAAAACTTACGAAAATATTTCTATTGATCGGTTGATAGAAGAGTCTCTGTCACGTGGAGAAGGTGAAATCGCTGCCAATGGTTCTCTTCTAGTAAAAACAGGAAAAAGAACAGGTAGAAGCCCTCTTGATAGATTTATTGTAAAAGATGCTACCACAACTTCCGTAGTAGACTGGGGTGATGTAAACAGGCCTTTTGATCAAGAGAAATTTTCTGCACTTTGGACAAAGGTTGAAGTGTATTTATCTCAAAAAGATACTTTTGTGTCTGACTTGCACGTAGGGGAACATTCTGAATATTATGTACCAGTAACCATTAAGACAGAATGGGCATGGCACAACCTTTTTGGACGTCAGATGTTTATTAGACCGACGGACTTTAACGCAAATTCTAAAGACGTATGGCAGGTTATGAGTGCGCCTGAATTTATTTGCAACCCTGAAGAAGACGGTACAAATAGTGATGGTGTAGTAATTCTAAACTTTACAGAAAAGAAGGTTTTACTTGCTGGAATGCCCTACGCAGGAGAGATGAAAAAATCCATGTTTGCAGTGCAAAATTTTCTTCTACCTGCAAAAGATGTTCTACCTATGCACTGCGCTTCTAACGTTGGATCAGAAGGTGAGGTTTGCTTGTTCTTTGGTTTATCTGGAACTGGCAAAACCACCCTCTCTGCAGATCCAAATAGAAATTTGATCGGAGATGATGAGCACGGCTGGGGGCCAGGAACTGTCTTCAATTTTGAAGGCGGTTGCTATGCAAAATGCATTGATTTAACCCAAAAGAACGAACCTGTAATCTGGGATGCCATTAAAAAAGGCAGCGTAATGGAAAATGTTGTTATTGATCCTGAAACAGGAATGCCTGACTACAGTGACTCTGCTTTAACTGAAAATACAAGGGTAGTATATCCAAGGGAACATATAGTAAAAAGAGTTGAAGAAAATGCTGCGGGAGAGCCAAAAGCAGTTATCTTTTTAACTTGTGACTTATCTGGAGTAATACCACCAGTCTCCTTCCTTTCAAAGGAAGCTGCTGCTTATCATTTCTTAAGCGGCTATACAGCTGCAATTGGATCAACAGAAGTAGGCTCCACTGAGGCTTTCAAAACCACTTTCTCTACTTGTTATGGCGCCCCTTTCTTTCCAAGAGCTGCAGGAGTTTACGCAGATTTACTAATGAAAAGGATAGAAGCTTTTGAAAGCAAGGTCTACTTAGTAAACACCGGCTGGACGGGAGGACCTTATGGGACAGGAAAAAGATTTGATATCCCAGTAACTCGAGCAATAATAAGCGCTATACAATCAGGTAAATTAGCTGGAGCAAAAACTGAGAAAATAGAAGGGATGAACTTAAATATTCCGCTTGAAGTTGAAGGTGTAGATAAAAAACTGCTGAATCCAACAAGAAATTGGGAAGACCAACGATCATACGGTACTTACGAAGAACAATTGATTAATCAATTTAAAACTAATTTTAAAAAATTTAATGTTTCTGAAGACATAATTAACGCAGGTCCAAAATAATAAGAAAATTTTTTATAAAATGCAGCTTACCCTAGAAAAGCTTGAGCAATCCGGCGCACTTGAAGAACTGCGTTTTATAAACCGAGGAATAGAAAAAGAAAGTTTAAGGATTCTAAGTTCTGGAGAACTTTCTAAAAAACCTCATCCAAAATCTCTTGGTTCTGCTCTGACCAACCCTTACATAACTACAGATTTCTCAGAAGCTCTGCTTGAGCTTATAACTCCTACTTTTAATGACGCACAGTCTTGTTTAAATTTTTTAAACGATCTACATGCCTTTGTTTACAATAATATTGGAGATGAAATATTGTGGCCTTGTAGTATGCCATGCCCAGTAGATGCTTCTGAAGATATACCTATAGGCAACTACGGTATGTCAAATTCTGGAATGATAAAAACAATTTACCGAAGAGGCTTGTCAAAAAGGTATGGGAGTATGATGCAAACTATTGCGGGTATTCATTATAATTTTTCATTCTCTGATAAATTTTTTAATATTATTCTTTCTTTGGGAAAGTACGACAACGAAAAAGAACTCAAAAATGAAGTTTACCTTCATGTGGCAAGAAACTTTAAGAGGTTCGGCTGGTTGTATTTCTTTCTTTATGGGGCATCTCCAGCTGTTTGTGACTCTTTCGTAGGAAAGGCTGAACATGGCCTTGATAGTTTGCCAGGCGGAGGTCTTTACAAACCTACCTCAACGTCTTTAAGGATGGGAGATTTAGGTTATATCAGCAAAGCACAAGATGAACTAAATATTTCATACAATAACTTAAAAGACTATTGTTTTGATTTAGAAAATGCCTTGACGACTCCCTATAAGAAATACCAAGAAATTGGAGAGTTTACAAATAATGATAGAGTCCAGCTAAATACCTCAGTAATCCAAATTGAGAACGAGTATTACAGCACCATAAGACCTAAAAGAGTTTGCCCGACTGGTGAAAGACCTATAAATGTTCTGCGAGCAAAAGGCATCGATTATCTAGAGCTTAGATGCATTGATCTTGACCCTTTTAACCCTGTTGGTATTCAAAGAGAGCAACTTGATTTTATGGATACCCTTTTGATGTATTGCCTTCTAAATGAAAGCCTTCCCATTGAAGATAAAGAGGTTGAGGTAATAAAGAAAAACCATGAAAATATTATTAATAATGGAAGGGATAAGAACCAGCCTATTGTTCTTCACGGCCGAGAAGACTCAGCTATAAATTTTGCAAAAGAAATTTTATTTGATTTGAAAAAAATATCTACGATTGCAGGAGAGGCCGTCTTTAAGGACACTACAAATAATTGGTTAGCGTCTACAAACCTACAAATTAAAAAATTAGAAAATCTAGATGAAACTCTAAGCAGTAAAATCCTGAAAGACTTGCTCAAAAACAACAAATCTTTCAAGGAATTTGGCTTAAAACTAGCTACCCAGCATTCTCACCATTTTAAAGTTGAGCATGACTATGAGAATAAATTCTTTAAAGAAGCTGCAAAAGAGTCCATAACAAAGCAAAAAATAATAGAATCAAGAGACGAGCCTGACTTTGAAACCTTTCTAAAAAACTATTTTAGTCAGACAGCTTGACGTTTTTTAAAGAAAAGGTAACTTGATAAATAATTTTAGATAGAGGAAAAATATGAAAGCATTTGTTTGTAACGAATTTGGACCGGTTGAATCCCATAAGATTGAAAATGTTGCTGACCCTGTTGCAGGACCTGGTCAAGTGGTCGTTGATATAAAAGCAACAGGAATTAGTTTTCCTGATGTTTTAATTGTTCAAGGACTTTATCAATTCAAACCCCCATTTCCGTTTAGCCCTGGAGGAGAACTAGCAGGTGTTGTGTCATCCGTTGGAGAAGGTGCAACTATGTATAAAGAAGGAGACAGAGTCATGGGTAGTGTGGGTTCTGGTGGGCTTTGTGAAAAAGGTGCCTACTTTGAACAGCAACTAATGCCACTGCCAGAAACAATGGATTTTGAAACGGCCGCAGGCTTTCCATTGAATTATGGCACCACCTACCATGGTTTAAAACAAAGAGGCGAACTACAACCAGGACAAACTTTATTAGTTCTTGGAGCCGGTGGCGGTCTTGGAATAACTGCAGTTCATGTAGGCAAGGCCATGGGAGCTAAAGTTATTGCTGCCGCTTCTTCGCAAGACAAACTGGATCTGTGCAAAAAAGAGGGCGCCGATGAAACGATTCTCTATCAAAGAGACATGGATAGAGATTTACAGAAAAAATTCTCGAATGATATTAAAGAAGCCTCAGGAGGCGGGGTTGATATGATCTATGACTTAGTAGGAGGAGACTACGCTGAACCGTCGCTGCGGGCAATCAAACGCCATGGAAAGTATTTAGTAATTGGTTTTACAGCAGGAATTCCAAAGATGCCCCTAAACTTAACTCTTCTAAAAGAATGTCAAATAATTGGTGTTTTTTGGGGTCAATTCGCAGGGATGGAACCTGAGTTAAATGCGCAAAACTTCAAGGAGCTTTTTGCAATGCATGCCGAAGGCAAAATAAAGCCTTTTATTAGCCAAAGCTTTTCTTTGGAAGATACAGCCAAAGCCATTAAATCATTAGAAGATAGGAAGGTTTTGGGGAAGGTTGTAGTAAGCATGGAATGAAAGTAAGTTTAAGAAATCCTTTAAAAACCCTTTTGTTCATTGGTGTTTTTTTATTCTTTTCTTTAAATCTATTTTCTGATGATAAAAAAGACTTTGTGTATGATCTGGCACTGGCAACCCAAGGAGTGTCAGTTAGTCAGTACAATACAGGTATAAATTATTCTCTTGGCAGAGGAATTAGTGCGGAAATACAAAAATCTGTTTATTGGTATCAAAGAGCAAGCGAGCAAGGACATTCTAAAGCTCCCTTTAATTTAGCAATAATTTATGCCAAAGGAAAAGGCGTTAATCAAGACCTTCCTGCAGCCTTGGAGTATTTTGAAATTTCTGCCCATAGGGGGAATTTAAATGCCAAGTTATTCTTGAATGAGCTTTATTCTTTAAATGCAAAAAACCAAATAGAAGCCCTCAAGACTCTATGTTGCCCCGACCCCCTACTTCACGGGATGGTAGACAGATCTAAAATTTATAAATAGCTTCTAGTTTCATAAATACTTCTATTAATTAAATAATTCGTAGAAGTTTCTTAGGAAACGCTTATAATCGCGCCTTTTTAGGAACATCATGACCGTTAAAAACCTTAGAAATATAGCTATCATTGCCCATGTAGATCACGGGAAAACTACTCTTGTCGATAGGCTACTACAACAATCAGGGACTTTGGACAGAAAGAGCATGACAACTGAAAGAATCATGGACTCAAATGATCAAGAGAGAGAAAGAGGAATCACAATTCTTGCAAAAAATACTTCAATAGAATGGAATGGTCATCGTATTAATATCGTTGATACCCCTGGGCACGCTGATTTTGGAGGAGAGGTAGAAAGAGTCCTCTCTATGGTTGATTCTGTATTGCTATTAGTCGATGCGGTTGAAGGGCCCATGCCTCAAACTCGATTTGTAACGCAAAAAGCATTTGATCAAGGCCTCAATCCTATTCTTGTTATAAACAAAGTTGACAGACCGGGAGCAAGACCAGATTGGGTCTTGGATCAAGTATTTGATTTATTTGACAGGTTGGGGGGAACCGACGAACAATTAGACTTCCCAATTATATATGCCTCAGCTCTAAATGGAGTGGCAGGTTTGGATGATCAGAATCTTGCTGACGACATGACGCCTTTACTTAACTTAATAATAGATAAGGTTAGTTCCCCCGAAGTAAATGATGAAGGGCCTACTCAAATGCAAATAAGCGCCCTTGACTACAACAGTTATGTAGGGGTTATAGGGGTTGGTCGCATAAAAAGAGGTAAGATGAAACCTAACATGCAAGTAATTGTTGCAGGTACTGATGGTTCAAAAAAGAAGGCTAGAGTACTTCAAGTGATGGGTTACAGAGGGCTAGAGCGGGTTGATGTTAAAGAAGCTCAAGCAGGAGATATAGTTTGCATAACTGGCATAGACAAACTTAACATCTCTGACACAATATGTGATCCTGAATCCGTAGAAATTCTACCCCCTCTCTCCGTTGACGAACCCACTGTGAGCATGACTTTCCAAGTCAATGATTCCCCTTTTGCTGGCCGAGAAGGAAAATACATATCGTCTAGGAACTTAAAAGAAAGACTGGAACAAGAGTTGATACACAATGTTGCTTTAAGAGTAAAGCCTGGAGATAGCCCAGATAAGTTTATAGTTTCTGGTAGAGGAGAGTTGCACCTATCAGTTTTGATAGAAAATATGAGAAGAGAGAATTATGAAGTTGGTGTTTCTCGACCTGAAGTTATACAAAAAGAAATAAACGGCGAAATTCATGAACCTTTTGAGCAAATTGTTATTGATATTGAAGAGCAGCACCAAGGGTCAATTATGGAAGAAATGGGCCTAAGAAGAGCAGATCTTCAAAATATG
The DNA here is from genome assembly GCA_015660645.1 of Gammaproteobacteria bacterium. Taxonomy (GTDB): domain Bacteria; phylum Pseudomonadota; class Gammaproteobacteria; order Magnimaribacterales; family Magnimaribacteraceae; genus CAJJAM01. Next base: position 4,711 of record DQKS01000093.1, on the reverse strand, counting down.
GAACCCGACGGAAGAGGAAGACTGAAGCTTGATTTTATAGCGCCCTCAAGAGGCATGATAGGTTTTAGGTCTAATTTTCTAACACTTACCAACGGCACAGGAATCATGACTAGTGTTTTCGACCATTATGGTCCAGCCAAGGTAGGAGAAGTAGCAAAAAGGCAAAATGGTGTTCTCGTTTCTATGATCTCTGGAAAAACTTTGGCCTACTCGCTCTTCAACCTTCAAGAAAGAGGAAGAATGTTCGTTGGGCATGGCAATGAGGTCTACAAAGGTCAGATAGTTGGTTTGCACTCTAGAGACAATGACTTACCTGTCAATCCTACAAAAGCAAAGCAATTAACAAACGTAAGGGCAGCCGGAACCGACGAAAACCTTATACTCACTCCGCACATCCAACACACGCTGGAACAAGCCCTTGAATTCGTTGAAGATGATGAGTTGGTTGAAGTAACACCTAAATCTATAAGACTTCGTAAAAGAAACTAAATATTTTATAATCTCCTTTAGGCATTCTTGTTTCGTGGAATTTGCTGAGCATATTTGTTAATTTTTCTAGCTGGAAAAAAAGAGCCATGGGAATTTTTGGAAGTATAACTTTTATCTTTTATTTGCTTTATGACTTCAACAGATTGAAACAACAATCTGATGCAGGTATTAATAATTGGAACACGGCCTTTTAGATAGGTTTTTCTATTTACTTAGATGTTATAAACTTACTATTAGAACTTCTTGAAGCAATGGGGTAAATATGGAGACTTTAAATAATTTTTTAGAAAAACTGGCAAAACCATTAAATGGTGTTGCTGATTGGCTAATAAGGCTTGGCCTTGGTATATCTTTCTTTTTGCATGGGTTTGGAAAACTACCTTTAGATGAATCTGGATGGTTAGCATCCAACATAGGCTATCCAACCGCTCTAATGGTTGCATGGGGAGAAGTCTTAGCTGGACTAGGTATTATTCTAGGTGGATTGCTTTCAGGGATAATTGGAAATCTATTAACCCGAATATCTGGAGGGGTTATTGGGATAATCATGATAGGTGCAATTCTTATCGCTCATTCAAACTGGGGTATATTTTTTGGAGAAGGGCGAACTTTTTTTGCGAGTGAACAGTTATTTCTGTTATTGCTTGGGATCTACTTCGCAATAAAAGGTAACCAAAAATAATAAAACGGCTTTAATTCTTTCTTTTCAATAAAGACTCTAACGCTAATATAATTTTTTCTGGGTCATGAGGAGCCCTGAAAAAACCAGCATATCTGCCTTGCGGATCAATCAAGACCAAACTGCCAGTATGGTCAACAGTGTAAAAAGGGTCATCGCTTTCAACAACGGGCGAGAAAGGCACATTGACTTGAGTGGCAAATTTATAGATACGATCTATCCTCCCAGTCAAACCTATAAACTCTTCATCAAAATTATCTAAATAAACTCTTAATTTCTCAGGGGTATCTCTAATTGGATCAACTGAGACTAAAAAGAACCTGACTTTTTCTGATTCATCGCCCAGCCCTTTTTTAATTTCCTGAAGTTGCTTCATGGTTACAGGGCAAATATCTGGACAAAACGTAAAGCCAAAAAATAGGACGTTCCATTTGCCCTTAAAATTCTGAAACTCAAAATAGCTATTTGTGTCATCAATAAGGGTTAATTTAGTTAAGTTTCTGCTTGGTTCTATAAAGTAAGCCCCTAAATCTTTGTACTCTTCTGCAGATAACTCTCTTGGGGTAGTCCATTGGTTAAAAAATAGGCCCAGAATAACTGACATAAAAGCTATGCAGCTACCAACAGTCCAAAAAATACCTTTATTCATAAATATAAATACCGATCAACTAGCATAGCTCCAAAAAGCACTGCTAAATAAGAAATTGAATAAGCGAAGGTTTGCATCGCAGAGGCATTGGTTTCATCTCTGTAAAGTTTGATAGAAAAATATAGAAAACCTAAGCCTAAAATTAACGCTATCACTAAGTACAATTCATGAAACATACCTACTGCGTAAGGAAGCATTGTAGAAACCAATAACAATAAAGTATAAAGAAGAATGTGTTGCTTGGTAAAAGCTATGCCCTTTTGAACCGGCAGCATTGGCACACCGGCTTCTGCATAATCTTCCACGCGGTGAACAGCAAGAGCCCAAAAATGTGGCGGTGTCCAAACCATAACAATCAAGACCAACAACCAGGCATTTGGTTCTATAGTATTTGAAACAGCCGTCCAACCAAGTAGAGGAGGCATGGCACCTGCCAACCCGCCTATAACGATATTCTGACTGGTCATAAATTTTAAGTACCTTGTATAAATAAAAGCATAAAAAATAAAAGTAAGCGAGGTAAGAATCCACGTTAACGCATTAACATAAACAAGCAGCATTAAGCTTCCAGAAATATAGAGCCCTGCAGCAAACATAGAAGCCGAAAATTCTGTTATGGAGCCTTGTACAAGCGGCCTGGATGAAGTTCTGTTCATCTTTGCATCTATTTCAGAATCAAAAATATGATTTATTACACCAGCAGAGCCAGCTAAAAAACTAATCCCTAAAAGACCAAAAATAAAAATTAGTAAGGGCGGGCTGAAGTTAGACCCTATTAACATTCCGCTTATGCAAGAAACAAACAACAAAGCCTGAACGCCTGGCTTGGTTAATTCTAAATAGTCTCTCCATATAGGAGTGCTTGTGCTATTCATTTTATTATTGGTCTCTAAATCTCAAAACACTCAAACAAGTTATTAGCAAGAGTCCACCTAGATTATGCGCTACGGCTATTAATAAAGGTAGGCCAAAAATAACATTTGATATTCCTAGACCTATTTGAAAAACAAGCACGCCTGCTAGTACAGCCGGTACTCTTTTTATCCCCTCCAGATATAAAGACCAAATTAAATAGATTAAAAAAACAGTAACAGCTAAAGCTCCTAATCGGTGCGTAAGATGTATCGCAACTCTTGATTCATAATCCATCAATCCGCCTAAATAATTGGGGCCAACATTTTGAAAAAAATTAAAACCTTCAGAGAAGTTAGCTGGCGGCAATATTTGACCCTGGCAAAGAGGAAAATCAGTACAAGATAGAGAAGCATAATTTGTGCTGGTCCAAGCGCCTAGAAATATCTGCAACCCTACTAAAACTATCCCCATGCTTATCAGTCTCTTTATTCTTATATTAAAAACCCAAGGCTCTCTGGCAGCATTATCTAAGTCCTTAACCTTAAAATAAATAATCCAAATAATGAGAGTAGTAAGAAAACCCGATAACAAATGTATTGTTACAACTTGAGGCCAAAGCTTTAAACTAACTGTTAAATAACCGAACAACCCTTGCAAAACAACCCAAAAAACTAAAAACACTGACAACACTCTCAGGCTTTTTATGTTTTCTTTCTTCTTATTTACGGCCAAAAATATACCTACAATTAATAAACCTAAGGATGCCGCAAAATATCTATGAACAACTTCGGGGATGGCTTTTACTAGCTCATAAGGTGTGCCCGGGAATCGGCTATTAGCAATTTCTATGTCTTCTGGATTTATAGGCATTGTCATAAAACCATAACATCCTGGCCAGTCAGGACAGCCTAAACCTGCATCAGCAAGTCTTGTCCATGCGCCCAAAGCAACAACTATAAAACCCAAAAAACCAGAAAATAAAGTTAGATTCTTTAAATTCATTGAACTATCCCACTTTGGAGTTTTGTAATAATTTTTTTAGATCTTCTAACAACTCTCCGCCGGGAAGACGAACGTCGTACATGAGCACCCCATTGCCCAATGGGTCAAAGAGAATATAGGAATTGTAAGGCAATCCGTCCTTAGCTTCTTGCGAAAGATCTTCTAGGCTAACCTTTCCTAAATTAAGCATTGGGTATTCAGAAGACAGTCTCTCGGCATCTCTATCTGTTAATTTTGCATTCTGTGTTAATAATAAATATCGAACCACTCTTGCACTGTTTTTGCCAAGCCTTATGTTAACTTGCCTCGTAGAATAAAGGGTTTTCCAGCAATTTTCTTCACATGCGCCATTTAAAATATGGACTATTATCCACCTACCTGGAAAATTCTTATTAATTGGTCCTGAGGATGCAGAGGCATTTAACTCATTCAGTTCTATTGGGGGCTCAAGAAGCATGCCGTTATTAGTTTTTCCATCTGGCGAGAACCCGCTATAAAAAAGAACTGTGCTTGCTATCAAAACTATTATAGGTGTTAAAAAAATTAAAGCCGCTTTAAGTCGTCCAGAAGTTTGTTTAGTTGTTTTCATTCTTACCCCGTCGTATTCCAAAATAAATATAGGCAACTAACAGGACAAGTGCCAATCCAAACCACTGCACAGCATACCCATAGTGCCTAGAGGCTTTAAATATTGTAGGTTTCCAAATAGGCTCAAATGCCCCTGGAGATCCTGCAGACAGTTGAATTACTGCTGGTTGTAGTTCGTAGTAGCCATCACTTAAATCTCTAACGGCCTGTTCAAAGCTTAATTCTTGAACAACCTTAGGCCAGTCATATGTCAAAGGTTCACTAGACAAACTCAGTCCAAATCTTACAAACGGCGTATATAGCCCTTGAATATTTACTATTTTACTTGAGCCTATAGTCGGTATATCTTTCTTGTCTATCCATCCTCTGTTTATATAATAAAAATTATTTAAGTTTGATTTAAATAATGAAAAAACCTCATATCCAGCTTTCTGTCTATAAATTCTATT
>DQKS01000094.1 GCA_015660645.1 Gammaproteobacteria bacterium | reverse complement strand
TCCAACTAACCAAAAGCATGGCTCTTGAACTTGCTCGTTCCAACATCAGAGTCAACGCAATCGCTCCTGGTTATATATTAACTGAAATAAATAATGATTTTTTTGATACTGAAGAAGGACAAGGCTATATCAAGAGCATACCAATGAGAAGACTTGGCCTTGAATCGGAATTAGATGGAATTCTTTTATTGCTTGCGAGTGATGCATCTTCATTTATGACAGGTTCTATCATTCCTGTAGATGGAGGGCATTTAGTTAACCCGCTTTAATTACTGCACCAATTTTATAACTTGGCCAACCTTTAAATCTCTATTCGGAAAATCACCATTTAGTAATCTTAGTTGTTCTTCTGCGTTATAGGGAACAGAGCTTTGATCGGCTAATGCCTTATAAGTATCCCCCATACCTACTACATATTTTTTTATCCTTAAAGATTTAGACAGATTTCTTCCCCTTTGATCCAATTTGTCTAAGCTTTTTATAATTTGCATAAAAAAAGGATCGTATTTCGCAAAATTACTTACTTCTTCACTTAAATAACCTACAAATTGATATATTTTATCTTCTCTAAAAATAACTGCTAATCTTCTTAACTCGTCCATTCTTTTTCTAACAATACAGGTATATCCTTGATAGCCATTTATCTCTAAATTATTACCTTCTATACAATTAGAAGTCACTCGTTGCATATACTTTTCTGGTGTTTCTCGAAAATTAAGATCTTCTAAACTAACACTCAACATAGCTTTGCTATAAGGAGCTCTAAAAATTAAAGTTGTTGGTGTATTTATTATTTCCCAATCCTTATCCGAAGCGAGATAAAGATCTAGATCTCTATGAAAAAATTCGTTTCCTTTTCTTACTCCTGATTCTTCAGAATCTCCATAAACCAAGCCATCTATTTTTTCTAAATAATCTTCAGTTGCTTTTACTTTCCTTGGTTTGGTTGTTTTGTTAACTTCTTCTAAAATTTTCTTTAATCTTTTATCATTTGAAGGGTGGCTAACAAAAATTCCATGGTAGTTTTTTGGCTCCTCTCCTCTTTTCTTAGCCAACTCCTTAGAGTAAATTTCTTGATCTTTTAAAACAGAAAGAACATTCATCATGCCGTTAGTAGAATAACCATCTTTATACAAGTATTGAGCTCCTAGATTATCAGCCTCCAATTCCATCTCTCTACCGTAACCTGCCAGTAAGGCGCCGGATGCAACATTAACAATGTCTCCAGCCGTTCTGCCCGAGTTCATTTGTACAGCGGCTGAAAGAATTCCCATTAATTGAGATTGAGAATATTGACGAACACTATGCCTGGCAGTGACATGACCTATTTCGTGTCCTAATACAGCTGCAAGTTCTTCTTCAGATGATAAATATGCCATCAAACCTCTATTTATGTATATATACCCTCCGGGTAAAGCAAATGCATTGATATCTGGACTATCTAGTACTGTAAATCTGTAAAATAAATTAGGCCTATGGCTGTTTAAGGATAATGACTCTCCAATGGATTGAACATAGTCTTGTAAGTCTTTGTCTTTATAGGCAGGCGTTTGTTGTAAAACTTGAGCATGATGTTTTTTACCAAGAGCTATCTCTTGGTTTTCACTCATCAGGACGAAATCTTGTTCTCCGGTAACAGGATTTATGGAACAACTGTTAAAAATTATGAAAGAAATTAAAGCTATAAATTTTTTCATTCAGACAATAATTTTAATGACTCATCACCAAATAGTTCCCACCAGGACTCTCCCATGGCTTCAATCCTTTCAATATTTGAGTCACTATTATCATCCAATCTTCTGTTCACTTTTCCTAAAGGAGAATTAATCCTAAGGTAGTTTTTTCCAATAAGTTCCTCTGCCAACTCATGGTCCATGCTGCTTTCGACCATTAAGCCAAATAAATCATGCATCACCCACCCTATCAGCCCCCATTTTGTAGAATCTTTCCCTTTTAGAGATCTTTTGTTTAAACCGGTTCCAACACTTAAAACTACAAGTTCATTGTTGGGAAATAATTTCTTTGCTTCAACAAAGCCATGTAAAACAGGATGATTAGCTACAATCCCACCATCAATAAGAAATCTATCTCCTACTTCTGCCGTGGGATAATAAACAGGGGCTGCACTAGTGGCATCACCAATATCAACCGCTGATAGTTCAGGATCATTGTAGGAAGTTAAAAGCACAGGTGTTCTCTTTTCAATATCGTAAGAGGTAGCTGCTACTGGTTTAAATGCGTCTCCTATCTTCTTTGGCTCAAAGAATTCTGCAAGAACACTTCTTTTGCCTTCGTTAGTATATTTTGGTTTCATTTGCATTATCCCCAAATGAGTTTCCCAGGATGAATTAGTCATTATTTTTTCGAGATTTTTCTTGGACCAAATTTCCATCAATTCCACGGCGGACATCTTATTAATAGCCAATCCCAAGCAAGAAATAGCTCCTGCAGAAGTGCCAATAAAATAATCGAACTTCTCTGCAAGGGGGACGCCTAGCGCAACTTCTAATTTTTGGAGAAAAGTGATGGTAGCAATAGTCCTAACGCCACCGCCATCTAAAGAAAGTATGTATTTTTTTTTCAACACTTAAGCTATACAGGAATTGAATCTCTATTGTGCCATATTTAGTAATTTAAGCACCCAGTCTGGAACTAAAAGAAATTTGCTAATCTATGCCCTGAAGCACATGCCAAGGTCCAACCGTAGAATCCTTGCCCAGAATTAATGTACAAACCCTCCTTGGAGGAAGGCCCTATAATTGGGAAACTACTTGGAGTTAAAGGTCTAAATCCAGACCATGATGTTAACTGTCCAGAATTATAATCAGCTAAATCAGGTGCTATTTCTTGGGATAAGCTTATTAATAAATCTAACCTTTCTTTTTCTTTATAATTAGATATGCCAACGAAATCTGCAAATCCAGTTATTCTTACTTTCTCACCTAATCGAGTAAAAAGGATTCTTTTATCCGCCAAAGTAATACTCCTAGAGAATTCCTTTTTTCCTGGGTTTAAAGTAAGGCTATAACCCTTTACAGGAAGAACCGGTGTTGAATGCTTTATTAGTGTGTCAGTAAATGACCCTAAGCAAGAAACAATTAGATCAGTTTGATAATAATTTTCTTCTGAAAAATAACCCGTAGCTTTGTTCTTCCAGATTGCCAGCTTTTGTACTGGTCTGTTAAATTTAAATTGGGTATTATTATTTTGTAACCACTTAAATAAATTCTGACAAAAGATAAAAGAGTCTCCCACTTCATCTTGCTCAGAAAGAATTGCTCCTTTGATATCAGATTTTAAAGATTTTATTGCTGGCTCAAGGTCAGCAGCTTCAGAAAAAGATAGAAGAACATTATCTGAACCGTTTTCTAACTTCTGGGGTAAAAAAGAAACTTCATTTGCCAAGGATTCTTCATCTTCATAAAGGACTATTTTGCTTCTTTTAACGTACAAAAAATCATCTTCTATATCTTG